>NZ_JBQEAU010000035.1:0-35617 GCF_052108595.1 Advenella sp. | reverse complement strand
CGCTATCAGGACGGCACCACCGCCAAAATGATTTTTGATGTTGCCACGATCATTTCGTATCTAAGTAATTTCATGAGCCTGCAGCCAGGCGATGTGATCTCAACAGGTACGCCCCCCGGCGTTGGCATGGGTGTCAAGCCTGAAGCGGTTTACCTGAAGGCAGGTCAGACCATGCGTTTGGGCATCGAAGGCCTGGGTGAACAGACACAGAAAGTGGTGCAGGCCTAAGGCTGGCACAAGCGCGGCGCGAAGGAGGCGCCGCGTTGCTTGAACCTGAATGTTGCTTGCGATATTCAGGTCGTTGTTGAAGTCGGGCGTCCGACCGCCGGAACAAGGTTGGTGCGATGCCTGACAGCAGTTGTAGATGTATAAAAACAGAACCGGCCGTCACGCAATTCGTGTGTACGGACACCACATCACAGGAGCCCGGCTGCGCCGGGGTTGCCTGTAAACGGAGACAGACATGAACAAACGCAATATGCTCAAAGGGTTGCTGGGGTTGACGTTGGCAGTGGGCGCAGGCATGGCTCACGCTGCTTACCCGGAGCGCCCCATCACTATGATCGTGCCTTGGGGTGCCGGTGGCGGCACAGATGCCACAGCCCGCATGATCGCGACTTTGCTCGAAAAAGAACTGGACAATCCGGTCAATGTGGTCAACCGCACAGGCGGCAATGGCGTCGTGGGGCATATGGCCATCGCCAAAGCCAAGCCTGATGGTTACACGCTGGGCATGCTCACGGTGGAAATTGCCACCATGAAGCATTTGGGCCTGACCACCATCACCACGGCCGACTACACGCCACTGGCCCTGATGAACGAGGACCCGGCCGGTGTGACGGTAAGCGCAACTTCAGAATACAAAGACATGAAAGGGCTTATGGAGGACATCAAGGCCAATCCGGGCAAGCTCAAAGCCTCCGGTACCGGACAGGGCGGCATCTGGCATATCGCCATCGCCGGCCTGGTCAATAATGCCGGCCTGCCAGCCAACTCGGTTCCATTCGTGCCTTCCAATGGTTCTGCGCCGGCAATGCTCGAGCTGGCTGCCGGTGGCATCGATATCGTGCCGACGTCTCTGCCGGAAGCGCGTTCAATGATCGACGCCGGCAAGGCCAAGCCGCTGGCCATCATGTCCAAAGAGCGCTCACCCATGTACCCGGATGTTCCAACGTTGAAGGAAACCATCGGTAGTGACTGGACTGTGGGCGTGTGGCGTGGCATTGCCGGTCCCAAGGGGCTGCCCGATGATGTGACTGCCAAGCTGGACGCAGCACTCAAGAAGGTCAACGAGAGCAAGGAATTTCGTGACTTCATGTCCAAACGCGGTTTTGGTGTTGCCTATGCCAGCGGCAAGGAATATGGCGATTACATGGCCAAATCCACCGCTGATTTCGGCGAGGTTCTCAAAGCCATCGGGATGGCCAAATAAGCTGATATGAACCGGGTGGTCGGTTCAGTGCGCCTTGCGTGCACCGGACCGTACTGCCGACCCTGTGGAAAATTCCCATGAAGATCAGTGATACCCTTTCCGGCATTATGATTGGCATTTTTGCCATTATCGTTTTTGCAATGTCGCTGTCGTTTCCCCCCACACCCGGCCAGGAATATGGTTCGGGGCTGTTTCCCCGCCTTATTGCTATCGGTTTGCTCATCTGTTCGGTCTGCTTGATTGTGCAAAGCAGGCGCCGCCGGGACAAGCAGCAGTGGCTGGCCTGGCACGGCCTGAATACGGTAACGTTTCTGCGCTTCTGCATGATCCCGGCGTCACTCGTTTTCTATTTCCTGACGGCACAATGGCTAGGCTTCTTTATTTCATCTGGCATTATTCTGATGCTCTTGTTCCTGGTGTTCGGCGTCAAACCCGTACGTGGCCTGATTCTGACCGTGATAAGCGTGTTGATCATCCACTTGTGCTTCTACAACATTTTGCAAGTCCCGCTGCCATGGGGATTGCTTGAGCCCTTTGCGTGGTGACTCTATGTTCATGAGCAATTTTACTGCTGCACTGGGTCAGGTGACCGATCCGTTTGTGCTGGGTGTCATTCTGGTGGCAGCCATGTTCGGTCTGTTCGTGGGCGCCATTCCGGGCCTGAGTGCCACCATGGCCGTCGCCCTGCTGGTGCCCGTGACTTTTTTCATGGATCCCGTTCCTGCCATTGCCATGATGGTCACCTCTACTGCCATGGCCATTACCTCTGGCGACGTGCCAGGATGTCTGTTGCGGATTCCCGGTACGCCGTCGTCAGCAGCATACACGGACGAGGCTTACAGCATGACCCGCAAGGGCATGGCGGACCAGGCACTGGGCGCCAGCATCCTGTTCTCTTTTGCGGGAGGTGTGTTTGGCACAATCGTGCTGATTACCTGCGCCCCCATGCTAGCCAATTTTGCGCTGAATTTTTCTTCGTATGAGTTTTTCTGGCTGGTGGTATTGGGTCTGTCCTGCGCCATCGTTATCACGCCGGCCAGCCAGCTCAAGGGGTTCGTGTCCTTGCTGATCGGCCTGCTGCTCGCTTGTGTGGGCATGAATAACCCGGCGGCCTATCCGCGCTTTACCTTCGGTAACGAAGACCTGATGAACGGGGTCACATTGCTGCCGATGATGGTAGGCATGTTCGCTATTGCCGAAGTTCTGCGCTATGCCGTCAATTCACAAGACAGTATCGGTGAAGTCAAGGCACAGGTCGGCAATATCTTTACCGGTATGTGGACATTGACCAAAAAATATCCGGTATCCATTCTGCGCGGCAGCGTGCTGGGCACGATTGTGGGCGCATTGCCAGGAGCGGGCGCCGATATTGCCGCCTGGATGTCCTATGGCATTAGCAAGAAGTTTTCCAAAGAACCGGAAAAGTTCGGCACAGGGCATGTGGAAGGCATTGTCGAGGCTGGTGCATCGAATAACTCGGCGCTGGCTGGCGCCTGGATTCCTGCTCTGGTTTTCGGGATTCCGGGAGACTCCATTACCGCGATCGTGGTGGGTGTGCTGTACATGAAAAACCTCATACCGGGTCCGATGATATTTACCAATAATGCAGTTGAAATGTACTCCATTTTTCTGGTGTTCATTATTGCCAATATCCTGATGCTGCCGCTGGGTTATGTGCTGGTCAAGATTGCCAGAAAAGTTCTGCGGGTACCGCGTTCCATGCTGATGCCTATCATATTGCTTTTCGGTATTGTCGGGACCTTTTCCATCAACAATAGCCCGTTCGACGTGATCATTATGATGCTTATGGGGCTGCTGGCCTATGTCATGGAAGAGAACGACTTCCCTGTCGCACCAGCCGTGCTGGGTGTGGTGCTGGGCGGCATGCTGGAAGAAAATTTTATTTCATCCATGATCAAGGCTGACGGTGATTTTCTCATGTTCTTTAGTCGGCCCATTGCTGCCGTATTGGGAGTAGTGGCCATTCTGATCTGGACTATTCCCATTATCAAACTGTTCATCGGCAAACCTAAGCCACCGGCTGGCGGCAATGGGAATCCGGCGACGCAACCAGGAACCACGACATGAACCAGACCGCCAACTCTGCTGTGCACCAGGCCGGCGAGCGATATGACGTCGAGACCTTGCGCGAATTTGCGCGAGCGCTGTTGGTAGCTGCAGGCACTTCGGACGACATTGCACGCAATGTATCGGATGTGTTGCTTGACGGAGATTTGCTGGGCCATACCACCCATGGCCTGGCGCTGCTCAATCCCTACCTGCAGCAAATAGAACAGGGAAAGATGAGCACGCAAGGCAACGCCGACATTGTCTCCGACAAAGGGGCATCGTTGCTGCTGGATGGGCGGCGTTTGCCGGGACCGTGGCTGGTGAATCAGGCCATAGATATGCTGCTGCCGCGCGCGCGGCAATACGGCACCGCCACTGCGGTGATCCGCCAAAGCCATCACATTGCCTGCCTGGCCAGTTATCTACTGCGGGCGGTTCGTGAAAATATGCTGATTGTGCTCAGTTGCTCAGATCCTTCGGGCCAGAGCGTTGCGCCGTTTGGTGGCACCCGCGCTGTATTTACGCCCAATCCGATTGCGATCGGCATACCATCGGCATCGCCCTTTCTGGTTGATATTTCCGCCTCGATTACCACAAATGGCATGAGCGGCCGCCTGGCCAAGGAAGGTAAACAATTCGAGGAAGAATGGCTGATTGACAGTGCCGGCAAGCCGACGCGTGACCCTGCAGTGCTGTCGCAAGAGCCGCCAGGCACCATCTTGCCGCTGGGCGGGCTGTCTGTGGGACACAAGGGCTTTGGGCTGGCGCTGTTGATTGAAGCGCTGACCGGCGGCCTGGCAGGTCATGGTCGGGCCGACAACGTCAAGGGCTGGGGCGCGACCGTTTTCGTCAGCCTGTATGATCCGGGCGCCTTCGGTGGCAACGACGCGTTCCTGCGCCAGATGGACTGGATTGCCGACGCCTGTCGCAATAACCCGCCTCGCGAAGGCTTCGACAATGTGCGCATGCCCGGGGATCGTGGCCTGGCATTGTATGAGCAGCAGAAGAAAAACGGCGTTCTCTTGCATCCGTCCATTACGCCACTGCTGCAGGAATCTGCGCAAACCTATGGCATCGGCATGCCGGCCACACTTTAATTTACGACAAGGATAGACAATGAGTCAGAATAGTTTACAGAACCGGGTGGCCGTCATTACGGGCGGTGCGCGTGGTATTGGCCTGGCTGCCGCAAAACGCATGCTGGAATCGGGCGCGTCGGTCGCGCTGTGGGATCTGGATGCCGATCGGCTGGCGCAATCGCGCAAGCAACTGGACACCCTGGGCAAGGTGACTGCGCATGCGCTGGACCTGACCGATCTGGCAGCGGTGGAAAACGCAGCGGCCGATACATTACAGCAACATGGCAAGGTCGATATTCTGGTGAACAACGCCGGCATTACCGGTGGCAACGGGGTGACTTGGGAACTTGATCCAGCCGTATGGCAGCAGGTGGTGCAGACCAACCTGATGGCCCCGTACTATACCTGCCGCGTGCTGGTGCCTGCCATGCTGAAAAACGGCTATGGCCGCATCGTCAATATCGCCTCGATTGCAGGTAAAGAGGGCAATCCGAATGCATCGCATTACAGCGCCTCCAAGGCCGGACTGATCGGGCTGACCAAGTCGCTGGGCAAGGAACTGGCAGAACGCAATATTCTGGTGAACGCCATTACTCCGGCTGCGGCAAAGACCGAAATTTTCGACTCGATGTCGCAGGAGCATATTGACTATATGTTGTCCCGGATTCCCATGAAGCGTTTTCTTGCCGTGGACGAGGCCGCCTCTATGATTTGTTGGCTGGCCTCGGAAGAATGTGCATTCAGTACGGGGGCCGTATTCGATCTGTCCGGCGGGCGGGCAACCTATTGACGACACCATAGCGTCACAAACCCGTGCGATTGTGTTCCATACATGGGATACAAAGCAGAAGAAATGATACATGCAGCCAGAAGCCGCATGGCATTTTAGTAAAAGGAGATTTTAATGACGATACTGGAAAGTCCATTTTTTCAGTCAGTGGCAGCGATTACGCGAGCCATGGAAAAGGCGCTCACTTATATGCTTGGCCTTTGCGTACTGGTGATGGTACTGCTGGTGTTCGGTAACGTAGTCCTCAGGTACGGTTTTAACTCGGGCATTACCGTTTCCGAGGAGGTCGCCCGGATGTCGTTCGTGTGGCTGATTTTCCTGGGCACCGTGATTGCGTTTCGCACCAAGCAACACCTCGGGGTCAACATGCTGCTGCACCGCCTGCCAATCATGATGCAAAAAATTATCCATATTCTGCGTCAGCTCATCATCATGTGGGTGCTCTGGCTGCTGATGCAAGGCGGCTGGGATCAGATGATGATTGGCATGAATACTGCATTGCCGGTTACCGGCTGGTCGCAGGCCCTGTTCAGCGGCATGGTGTGGTTCAGTGCGGTGGCCATGTTTGTACTGGCAATTGGCGATATTGCCATCGCAATCATGACACCGGCAGAACGTGGCTATCAATACCGGTTTAGAACTGCAGTCGACCATGTCGATGATGCGGGCTAACGCGAGTAACAGGAAACCAACATGACCGTAACCATATTTCTTTCCGTGCTGCTCGGCTTTATGGCATTTGGCATGCCAATCGCCTTTGCGCTGTTGCTCTCGGCCATCGGCCTGATGTTTTATCTGGACTTCTTCGACGTGCAGATTCTGGCGCAGAACATGCTGGCCGGCGCCGATAATTTCTCCTTGATGGCCGTCCCGCTATTCATGCTGGCCGGCGAAGCCATGAATGCCGGCGGCATGTCGCGGCGCATGGTCACGCTGGCCAGCTCCCTGGTCGGCCACGTGCATGGCGGGCTGGGCTACGTTGCGATTATGGCAAGTGTGTTGCTAGCCGCCCTCTCGGGTTCGGCCGTTGCCGATTCGGCAGCGCTGGCCGCTATGCTGGTGCCCATGTTGCGCAATCGTGGCTATGATTTGAAACAGTCCTGCGGCCTGATCGCCGCTGGTGGGATTATTGCACCTATCATTCCGCCGTCCATTTCATTCATTATTTTCGGGGTGGCCGCCAATATTTCGGTTACCAAACTGTTCATGGCCGGCATTGTGCCCGGGCTATTGATGGGGCTGACACTGGTCATGGTATGGACGTTCGTAGCGCGCCGCTCCACCAGTTTCCAGCCCTTTCCAAAGGAACCGTGGTCTGTCAGGGCCAAGGCATTGCGTGAATCGGGCTGGGCGCTGGTGCTTCCAGTCATCATTATCGGCGGCTTGCGCTTTGGCATTTTCACGCCGACAGAGGCAGCAGCAGTGGCGGCTGTTTATGCGCTGTTTGTAGGCATGGTTGTGTATCGCGAAATCAAAATACGACACTTGATGCAACTGCTGGTCAATGCGGCAACCACCACTAGTGTGGTCATGTTCCTGGTGGCTGCGGCTCTGGTTACGTCGTACATGATTACGCTGGCCGATCTGCCCAAGGAACTCATCGCTTTGCTGGGTCCGCTGGTTGACTCGCCCACCTTGCTGATGCTTGCCTTGGTGGTACTGCTCATACTGGTTGGAACGGCCATGGACCTGACGCCGACAATCCTGATTCTGGCGCCGGTGTTGATGCCTGTCATCAAGGAAGCCGGCATCGATCCAACCTATTTCGGGGTGATCTTCATCATGGTCGGTTGCGCCGGCCTGTTGACGCCGCCCGTAGGAACCGTGCTGAATGTGGTCTGCGGCGTCGCCCGCATTCGCATGGAAGATATCATCAAGGGTGTATGGCCATACGTGACGGCCTACGCCCTGCTGATTCTGCTGCTTGTGCTTTTCCCGCAGATTGTCACGGTACCGATGAACTGGTTCTATTGATCTGCAAACTATACCTATATCCTGGAGATGAAAATGAAGACTTTGAAAAAGACCGTTGTGAGCCTGACAGCAGTAGCGCTGCTAGGCATGGGTTCGGCGGCCGTATGGGCCAAGGACATCAAACCACGTATTATCCGTTTTGGCTATGGCCTGGCCGATGACAGCCCGACCGGCAAGGCTTCGGCGCACTTTGCCGAAGTGGTCAGCAAGCTGAGCGATGGCAAAATGAAGGTCAAGACCTTCGGCAACGGCGCCCTGGGCCCTGATGAACAGTTGATCAATTCTTTGATCAGCGGTTCCGGAGAAATCACATTTGTGTCCACCGCTCCTATTGCCAGCCTGATTCCTGAATTTGGGGTATTTGATCTGCCGTTTTTGTTCGACAATGAAAAAGTGGCAGACGCGGTGCTGGATGGCCCGGAAGGCAAGAAGCTGCTGGACAAATTGCCGGCCAAGGGTCTGATCGGACTGAACTACTGGGAAAACGGCTTTCGCAATATCACCAATTCCCGCCGCGAAATTTCCAAATTGGAAGACATCAATGGCATCAAGCTGCGCGTGATGCAGAACCAGGTCGCCCTGAGCGTGTTCAAGGGCCTGGGCGCCAACGCCATTCCCATGCCGTTTACGGAATTGTTCACTGCGCTGGAAACCAAAACAGTAGATGGCCAGGAAAATCCGTTGTCCACGATCCAGACCAGCAAATTCTATGAGGTTCAGCCATACCTGACGCTGTCCAACCACGTGTACACGCCGTTTGTATTCCTGGCATCCAAAAAATGGTTTGACCAGCTGTCCCAGGATGAAAAAGATGTCATTGTGCAGGCAGCCGAAGACAGTCAGGCATTCCAGCGCAAAGCCAGCCGCCAGGGCAATGAAGATGCGCTCAAGTACCTGAAAGAACACGATGTCAAGGTGGCCGAGTTTTCTACCGAGGAAAAAGAGAAGATTCGTGAGAAAGTTGCGCCGATTGTCGAAAGCCTGAAAGCCAAGATTGGCAACGAAACAGTCGATGGTGTACTGGAAGCAGCAAAAAAGGCTTCCGGCGCCTGAGTATTATTACAATTGAAATAGAAGGAACCCGTTATGTCTACGTCAGAAAAAACGCCTTTGCGCAGCCGCCGGTGGTTTGACAACCCGGCCAATCCAGGCATGACTGCCCTGTATATCGAACGCTACATGAATTACGGTATTACCAGGGAAGAGCTGCAGTCGGGCAAGCCCATTATCGGCATTGCCCAGACGGGTTCCGATCTATCGCCGTGCAACCGGCATCATCTGGAGCTGGCTACGCGGGTGCGTGATGGCATTCGTGATATGGGCGGAATTCCACTGGAGTTTCCGGTTCATCCCATACAGGAAACCGGTAAACGTCCGACCGCGGCCCTTGATCGCAATCTGGCCTATCTGGGCCTGGTCGAAATTCTGCATGGCTATCCGCTAGATGGCGTAGTGCTGACCACTGGTTGCGACAAAACCACGCCCGCCTGCCTGATGGCGGCAGCCACCGTCAATATTCCTGCCATTGTCTTGTCGGGCGGCCCCATGCTCGACGGTTGGTGGAAAGGCAAGCTGGCGGGCTCCGGCACTGTTGTCTGGGATGCGCGCAAGCGCCTGTCTGCTGGGGAGATTGGTTATGAAGAATTCATGAACAATGTGGCCTCATCCGCTCCCTCGGTGGGCCACTGCAATACCATGGGCACAGCGCTGTCCATGAACTCCCTGGCCGAAGCCCTTGGCATGTCGTTGCCCGGTTGTGCAGCCATTCCTGGACCACATCGGGAGCGGGGCTGGATGGCTTATGAAACGGGTCGCCGCATTGTCGATATGGTCCGGGAAAATCTGCGTCCGTCCGATATCATGACCCGCGCCGCCTTTGAAAATGCGGTGGTCGCGGCTGCGGCACTGGGCGGCTCATCCAACTGCCCGATTCACATGGTAGCGATTGCCCGCCATATGGGTGTTGATCACACGCTGGCAGACTGGCAGCGTCTGGGTCCGCAAATTCCATTGTTGGTAGACTGCCAGCCTGCGGGGCGTTTCCTTGGGGAAGCGTTCCACCGTGCCGGTGGTGTGCCGGCCGTCATGAAAGAGCTGCTGGATGCCGGTAAAGTGGATGGTACGGCCATGACCGTGACCGGCAAAACGCTGGCCGATAACCTGGCGGCCGTGCCAACCCCGGATCGCGAAGTGATTCGCGCCTACAACGCACCGTTGCGAGAAGCCGCAGGCTACGTTGTCCTTACCGGTAATCTGTTCGACAATGCGGTCATCAAGACCAGTGTGATCGACGAAAAATTCCGCGCCCGTTTCCTGTCTGACCCGGCGCACCCGAACGTGATGGACCTGAAGGCAGTGGTTTTTGAAGGGCCGGAAGATTATCACGATCGTATTGAAGATCCGGCGCTGGGGATTGACGACAAATCCATACTTGTGATTCGCAACAGCGGTCCGGTGGGCTATCCGGGGGGCGCTGAAGTGGTCAATATGCAGCCCCCGGCTTATCTGCTCAACAAGGGAATAGATACGCTGCCCACCATGGGCGATGGTCGCCAGAGCGGTACCTCGGCCAGCCCGTCCATTCTGAACGTCTCGCCCGAGTCGGTGGTCGGCGGCGGGCTTGCCTTGCTGCGCACCGGTGATATCGTCAGGGTAGATCTGAACACCTGTCGCGTCGATGTCCTGATTGCCGAAGAGGAACTGCAGGCACGGCGTGCCGCTTGGGTAAAACCGGAGTTGCTGAACATGACGCCGTGGGAGGAAATTTACCGCGGCATGGTGGGCCAGCAGGGCGATGGCGCATGTCTGGAAGCGGCGACCGCTTATGTAGATATCATCCAGACGCGGGGCGAATCGCGCGATAATCATTAATGTCATTTATCGTAGCTATTTCGTCTGCTATATTGGCGGCGAGATAGCGACCAGATGGCAACCAAATAGCAACCCAATGGCAGCGGGCTGCAGCGCAAGTCCATGGCGCCCAAGTCTGTGCAAACGCTGGTCGCATTGCGCTGCAGCGCCGCTACAGGCAGACATGCATGCATCATGTCTGTCATTTTTTCATTTATTATTGACGCCTTGCATGTGTCATACAACTTAGTCAACAGCAGGGCAGCGAGCATATTATGACAGTTCTGGACAAGAAAGCCATTCGTACCCTTCCCGAAGCGGCCATTGCCGCTTTTGGCCAGCGCTTCGGCGAGCGTTTCATTACTTCCATGGCCGTGCGTGAACACCACGGTACCGACGAGTCTCCGTATCCCGTGTGCCCGCCTGAAGCAGTCATCTTTCCGCGCGACACCGATGAAGTGGTCGACGCTGTCAAAATCTGCAACCAGTACAAAGTACCGGTCATTCCTTTTGGCATCGGTTCATCGCTGGAAGGGCACGTGTTGCCCATCGAGGGTGGCGTTACGCTGGACTTTACCGAGATGAACAAAGTGCTGGCCATCAATGCCGAAGACTTCACCGTGACTGTGCAACCGGGCGTTATTCGCACGCAGCTCAATGAGGAAATCCGGCACACGGGTCTGTTCTTCCCTATCGATCCCGGCGCTCACGCATCCATCGGGGGCATGACCAGCACGCGGGCTTCGGGCACCAATGCCGTGCGCTACGGCACCATGCGCGAGAATGTGGTCTCCATGAAAGTGGTGACGGCTGCGGGCAAGGTGATTCGTACCAGCAGCCGGGCCCGCAAGTCTTCATCGGGTTACGACCTGACCCGCCTGTTCGTTGGAAGCGAAGGCACACTGGGCATTATTGTCGAGGTTACCGTACGTGTATACCCGCAACCCGAGGCGGTGACAGCAGCCATCTGCAATTTCCCCACGCTGGAGTCTGCAGTGCAGTCGGTGATTGAAATCATGCAGTCGGGCGTGGCCATTGCCCGGGTCGAATTCATGGATACGCGGGCGGTCAAGGCAGTCAATGCCTACAGCAAGCTCACGCTCAAGGAAACACCGCTACTGTTGTTTGAATTTCATGGCAGCGAAACCGGCGTGCGCGAGCAGGCCGAGATCGTGCAGGAAATCGCGAAGGATAACGGCGGCATGGATTTTGAATGGGCCGAAAGGCCCGAAGATCGAAAACGCCTGTGGACGGCCCGTCATAATTCACACTACTCCGGCCTGCAATTGCGTCCTGGTTCGCGTTCGGTCGCGACAGACGTCTGCGTGCCGATTTCGCGGCTTGCCGAGTGTGTCAGTGAAACGGCCCAGGAGCTTGAGGGCATGCCCTTTCCGTACACCATCGTCGGGCATGTGGGCGATGGCAACTTCCATGTGCAAATGCTGATTGACCCTGATAGCCGCGAAGAATGGGAGATGTCTGAAGGCATCAATCGCCGGCTGGTATCGCGCGCCATTCGCATGGATGGCACCTGCTCGGGCGAGCACGGCGTGGGCATTCATAAAATGGAGTTTCTGAAAGAAGAACATGGCGAGGATGCATTGCAATTGATGCGGCTGATCAAGCATGCTTATGATCCGAACAATATTTTCAATCCAGGTAAACTGGTTTCCTGGGATGCGTAAATCACAATTGAACTAATGGCGCGGGTGGTTGCCAGCAGGTTGCTGCCCACGCCCGGCTCAAGATCACTCCCGTGACGCGGCGTTTATTCGAAGCGAACCCGTGCCAGGCGAGATTAATCACAAAGGAAATACTGTCGTGGATACACTTGCCATTCTCAAACGAGGCCCGGTCATGCCGGTCATGGTCATTCAGTCGGTTGACGAGGCCCTGCAGGTCACCCATGCACTGCTGGACGGGGGCATTAACACATTTGAAATCACACTGCGCACGCCCGCCGCACTCGATGGCGTGCGCGAACTGGTCAACGCATTTCCGCAAGCATTGATCGGCGTTGGCACGGTACGGGACGCAGATCAGCTGGAAGCGGCGCTGCAGGCCGGTGCACGCTTTGCGGTGTCGCCTGGCCTGCCTGCGGCACTGTTGCCGGCCCTGGCCGCAAACCGGGTGCCGTTTTTGCCAGGGGTTGCTACGCCGACCGAGGCCATGAACGCCTTTGATGCCGGCTTTGCCGCCCAAAAGCTTTTTCCGGCAGAGGCAGTAGGCGGGGTGCCATTGCTCAAGTCGCTGCACAGCCCCTTGCCCGATATTGTTTTTTGCCCTACCGGCGGGATTCATGCGGCAAACGCTGCGACTTATCTGGCACTGCCCAACGTCGCCTGCGTAGGCGGTTCCTGGCTGGCGCCCGCAGACCTGGTGCTGGCGGGCGACTGGCAAGGGATCACGGCGCTGGCCGCTACCGCATTGGCACAGGCACGCCAGGCCTAATGGCCTGATCCTGGGCCGCACGGCAGGGTGGCAAGCTCGCCGGTCTGCCACTGGTTGGCAGCTCGCCCTGATCCGCTTTATTAACCCTCCTTATTTTTCCGACAAAACAGCAGCCTGCCCGCGCGAGGTTGCTTATTGTCGCTACGCCCCACCCAATTTCATGCATGCGCCGACAAATTGGCGGTGCGCCTGGCGATCTGCGGCAGTGCCCGCCCTTCCTGAATTATCATTAGGTTGAAAAAGGTCGTGTTGCGAATATCTCGCAGCACAGCCACGGATGACACACAACAATATGGACGAGGCAGCATGAGCACAATTTCACTTTCTTCCCTGATCACCCTGGCACAGGACACACTGGCCGCCGCCGGCGCCAATCCGGCCATGGCCGAGACAACCGCCAAGGCACTGGTCTTTGCAGATGCGCACGGCATTGCCACGCATGGTGTATCGCGCGTACCCAGTTACGCGCTGCACCTGTCTTCCGGACGGGCCGACGGGGGAGCAGAACCGGAAATTGTGCAGGAAAAACCATCGGCACTGCTGGTTGATGCGCGCACCGGGTTGGCCTTTCCTGCATGCGAACTGGCCATTACCACGGCGATAGAAAAGGCAAAGCAGACCGGTATTTGCATTGCTGGCGTGACCAACAGCCATCATTTCGGCATGGCGGCCTACCATCTGGAGCCGGTGGCCCATGCCGGACTGATCGGGCTGGCCTTCAGCAACTCACCATCGGCCATCACGGCGTGGGGCGGCAAACGTCCGCTGTTTGGAACCAATCCCATTGCCGCGGCTTTTCCGCGCGAGCAGGCCGAGCCGGTGGTGATTGACTTGTCTTTGTCGCAGGTAGCCCGGGGCAAAGTCATTCTGGCCGCACGTGATGATAAACCCATTCCCGATGGCTGGGCGCTCGATAGCGAAGGCCGGCCCACCAATGATGCCAAGGCAGCCCTCAAAGGCAGTATGCAGGCTGCTGGTGGCGTCAAAGGGTCAATGCTGGCCCTGATGGTCGAGGTGCTCTGCGTGGCGCTTACCGGGGCCAATTTCGGCTACGAGGCCGATCCGCTTTACGATGACACCGGCAACGAACCCAGGCTGGGCCAGGTGTTCATGCTGATCGATCCGCAAGCCCTGGCCGGCCAGCAGACGTATTTTAATCGCCTGGAAGACCTGATCGCCGCCATGCTGGAAGATGACGGCGTCCGCCTGCCTGGCGCGCGCCGTCATGATCTGGCCAATAGGGCGCAAGAAGAGGGCCTCACGGTGCCCGACAGCCTGCTGGCGCAAATGGGGTATCAGTAATGCTGAAGTTTGCTGCAAACCTGTCCTTGCTGTACACCGAGGTGCCGTTCCTGGACCGCTACGCCCAGGCGGCGCAGGATGGCTTCAAAGGGGTCGAATGTCTGTTCCCTTATGATGAAGAGGCCGATGCCATCGGTCGTCGGCTGCAGGATCATGGCTTGCAGCAAGTGCTGATCAATGCGCCGGCGGGCGTTGCGGCTGCCGGCGAAAAAGGGCTGGCCTGCCTGCCGGGCCGTCAGGCCGAATGCCTGGATGGCGTGAAAAAAGCCATTGATTACGCGTTGATTCTGGGTGTGCCGCGCATCCATGTGATGGCCGGGATCGTGCACGACCAGGGGACGCATGCCGCCGCGCACGATCAGTATCTGGACACCCTGTCCAAAGCGGCCACGCTTCTGCAGGGCGCCGGTCTGGATTTGATGATCGAACCGATCAATCCGATCGATATGCCCGGTTATTTTCTGTCCCGCCAGGCACAGGCGCGCGAGGTGCTGGCGCAGATCAACATGGATAACCTGCGTATTCAAATGGATCTTTATCATTGCCAGCGCACCGAAGGCGATGTCACTCGTCATATTGGCCAATTGCTTGGCGCCGGGCAGCTCGGCCACATGCAGATTGCCGGCGCACCGGACCGGCACGAGCCCGATACGGGAGAATTGAATTATTCCTATGTGTTCAGGCAGCTCGAGACGCTGGGCTACGACGGCTGGATCGGCTGCGAGTATCGGCCGGCCCGCGGCACCCGAGACGGGCTCGGCTGGCTGCAGCGCTATTGGGCGTCTGCCGCAGCGGCGGCGCAGGCAGCCTGAACCTGACATATATATATTGCACAAAAAGGACACGGAATGAGTAAAACGAAACTGATTACCCTGCGTGCCGACCAGGCCGAGTTGATTGTCGCGCCTCATATTGGGGGGGCGATTTGCGGTTATCGGCATCACATTGATAACGTCATATGCCCATGGTTGCGCGACGCTTCTGCGCAGGCGATCGAGGAAGGTCTGGTCTCCGATATGTCCAGCTTTCCGCTGCTGCCCTGGTTCGGACGGCTGCGCAATGGCACATTCGAATTTGAAGGCCAGCGCGTGACCTACCCTTCGGCCAAGCCCGACTCGCCGCACAGCATCCACGGCATTGTGCGCAACAAGCCCTGGACCGTGGAATCACAGCAGGAAAATGAGCTGGTCATACGTTATACGCACGCGCCGGATGCCTGGCCCTACGCGTTTGTTGCCGAGCAGCGTTTCGTACTGGAGCCGCTAAGACTGAAAGTGCACCTGACGGTGACCAATACCGGCCACCGCGTCATGCCGGTGGGGATGGGGCACCATCCCTATTTCGTGCGTCATCCCAATACGATTCTGACAGCAGGGGTGGGCCAGGCCTGGATCAGCGACGAGGAGGTCATGCCGCTGAATCTGGTCATGCATCCGGATACCGATGCGCTCAAACAAGGCATTGCGATTGACCGGCATGTTTTCGATCATCCCTTCACTGCGTGGGATCACGTGGCCGACATCCACTGGCCCAACGAGCGACGAACCCTGCGCATGACCGCGACGCAGCCACTGGATTTCCTGGTGGTATATAGCCCGCCGGGCAAAGACTGGTTCTGCGCCGAGCCGGTCAGCAATACGTCCGATGCGTTTAATCTGAACGCCAGCTACGGCCCGACTCAGGTGGGCGGACAACCGCTGGAGCCGGGGCAATCGCTTACCTCGGTGATGACATTTGAAGTAGCCTTCAGTGACTAGTGCTGGTCAAGGCAGCCCGGGCAAGCAGTTACACGAATTGCCTATGGGCCAGACCCGTGTTGCCCCGATCGGTGCAGCAAAAAACATTTGCCTATTGGATTTTCCTGTTTTACACTTAGTGCAACCATTTGGTTGCACATGAACAGGAGGAGCACATGTCTTCAAACCAGATTGAAAAAAGCGTCACGCTCGCCGCGCCCGTCTCGCGGGTGTGGCGCGCCCTGACCGATGCGCAGGAATTCGGGCAGTGGTTCGGGGTCGCCCTGGAAGGGCCCTTCATCGAGGCCGGGACAGTTCGGGGCAAATACACTGGCCCATTGGACGAAGCGGTGATCAAGCAATATCAACGCCAGGCTGGCGTCGCACCAGCCCCAGTCAACCTGCCGCAAGAGTCTACGACGTTCTGCACGGTGCAGACGATAGAGCCAGAGCGATACTTCAGCTTTCGCTGGATCCCTTTCGGTATCGATGCCCAAGCCGATCCCCACAACGAGCCCACCACCCTGGTCGAATTTCGCTTGGAACCCGTTGCAGGCGGCACGCAACTTACGATTACCGAGTCCGGGTTCGACAACGTACCAGCACACCGTCGCGCACGCGCCTTCCTGATGAACACAGGCGGCTGGGAGGAGCAGGTTCGGAACGTGAAGCAATATGTCGAGCGAGATTGATCAAACCATTGCTGATGATCAGCACATTGCCGATGTGTTCTTTGCGCTTGGCGATGGCACCCGGCTTGCGCTGGTGCAGCGGCTGGTTGAACAAGGCGCGCAATCGGCCACACGCCTTTCGGTGAATGCGCACGTCACGCGCCAGGCCATCATCAAGCATTTGCTGGTCCTTGAAAATGCAAGGCTGGTGGTGCATGAGCGACGGGGTCGCGAGGTATTGTATGCGCTGGATCGGCAACGACTGGATCAAGCCCATGCCTTTCTGGGCGGCATCGCGGCCGGCTGGGATCGGGCCATCGGTCGCCTGCGGGACATTGTCGAGACCGGTCCGTCAGACAATTGAAACACACCCGAACCCATGGGCCGGCGGGTGGCGCCATTTATACCCTGGCACATTGCTGCAGGCCATTTTTTGCGCGACATTGCTGTCAGTATCGGTCTGCTCATGCACAGGCTTGCGGCCGGAACAGCTGCACCAGGCGTTGCATCTGTAAAAAAATGTTGTATAACGCATCAAGCACAATGTTTTCAATACCGGCCTTTTTGTCGAATCTTCTTTGAAACCGCCGTGTTCAGACAGCAAACCATATCGCAGTTCATTCACCTATGGTTAGCACTAATAGCAAATTGACGTGTTCGTAAGCATACTGTCCGCTACAAATGGCAGCGGGTGAACCACCTGCTTTCTTGCGGGTTTCACAAGACAAGAATATGACAGATCTAATATTAGAGACAAAGAAACTTACCAAGGAGTTCCTTGGTTTTGTGGCAGTAAATGCTGTTGATCTGCGGGTGGAAAGAGGGTCCATCCATGCGCTTATCGGCCCTAACGGTGCGGGCAAAACAACGTGCTTCAACCTGCTGACAAAATTTATCACGCCAACATCGGGTGAGATTTTTTTCAACAGTCAGAATATTACATCTGAAAAACCTGCTCAGATTGCACGCAAGGGGATCATTCGTTCCTTTCAGATTTCCGCCGTGTTTCCGGACATGACGGTACTTGAAAATGTACGCATCGGACTGCAGCGCGAAGAAGGCACCTCGTTTCATTTCTGGAAAAGCGATGCGTCGCTGAACCAACTCAATGATCGTGCCCGTGCACTTCTGGCAGAAGTCGATCTGCTCGATTTCCAGGATCATATTACTTCCAGCCTGCCCTATGGTCGCAAGCGCGCGCTGGAAATTGCCACGACGCTGGCGATGGAACCCGAATTAATGCTGCTGGACGAACCTACCCAGGGAATGGGACACGAAGACGTGGACCGCGTCACGCAATTGATCAAGAAAGTCAGTGCCGGTCGCACCATTCTGATGGTCGAACACAATATGAATGTCGTCTCCTCTATTGCCGATTGTATTACGGTGCTCGCGCGCGGAACCGTGCTGGCCGAAGGCGACTACGCAACGGTTTCAACCAATCCTGCCGTCATGGAAGCTTATATGGGCACAGCCGACGCCGCACTGCAGGGAGCGCACGCATGAGCGCCCTTGCCCTTGAAATAAAAGATTTGCACGCGTGGTATGGCGAGTCGCATATTCTGCACGGCGTAAATATGACCGTGCCCAAAGGCAGTGTGGTGACGCTGCTGGGCCGTAACGGCGCCGGCCGCACCACGACCATGCGCGCCATGTTGGGGCTGACCGGCAGTCGCAAGGGTTCCGTGCGGATTCACGGGGCAGAAGCCATCGGCCTGCCGACCCACAGAATTGCTCACCTGGGTATTGGGTATTGCCCGGAAGAACGCGGCATTTTTGCCAGCCTGAGTTGTGAAGAAAATCTGCTGCTGCCACCGCCGCTGAAAAACGACAAGGCCGCGGCCAACGCCATGTCGCTGGATGAAATCTACGCCATGTTCCCGAATTTGAAAGAACGTCGCAATTCACCCGGCACACGCCTGTCGGGCGGAGAGCAGCAGATGCTGGCGGTGGCGCGCATCCTGCGCACCGGTGCCGACATCCTGTTGCTGGACGAGATTTCCGAAGGGCTGGCCCCGGTCATTGTGCAGGCGCTGGCCCGCATGATTACCACGCTCAAGCAAAAGGGGCTGACCATTATCATGGTCGAACAGAATTTTCACTTTGCCGCGCCTCTGGCAGATCATTTCTATGTCATGGAACACGGTGAAATCGTAGAAGCTTTTCCGGCTGCACAACTGACTGCAAAACAGGATACGTTAAACGAGCTGCTTGGCGTTTAACGTTTCAATCAACAACAATTAATCATATCTATTGGAGAGTAACGATGAGACTCACAAAAAAACTTTGTGCGCTTGCTCTGGCCTCGCTGGGCACCCAGGCCATGGCTGCGGGCATTTCTGATGACGTCATCCGCATTGGTTTCATTACCGATATGTCAGGCGTCTATTCCGACATCGATGGCAAGGCCGGTGTGGAAGCCATCAAGATGGCCATTGAAGAGGCCGGCGGCGCGATCGACGGCAAGAAAATCGAACTGCTCACCGCCGATCACCAGAACAAGGCCGACGTAGCTTCGGCACGCGTACGGCAATGGATTGACCAGAACAAGGTAGACATGATTGTCGGTGGTACCAATTCGGCCACCGCCCTGGCTTCTGCAGCCGTTGCCGCCGGCAAGAAAGTGCCCTACATTGCCATTGGCCCCGGCACCACCGCCCTGACCGGTGCCAACTGTACGCCCTACACCATTCACTATGCCTACAACACCAAGGCGCTGGCCAATGTAACCGGTGGCGCCGTGGTCAAACAGGGCAGCACCAAATGGTTCTTCCTGACTGCCGATTACGCTTTCGGTCACTCGCTTGAAGCCGATACGACTACGGTGCTCAAGGCAAACAAGGCTGAGGTGGTCGGTTCGGTCAAGGTACCGCTGGGAACCACAGACTTTTCCTCCTACATGCTGCAAGCGCAGTCTTCGGGCGCACAGATCATGGGCCTGGCCAATGCCGGTGGCGACTTCATCAACTCCATGAAAGCCGGCAGCGAATTCGGTGTTTTCCCCGCCATCAAGCCGGCTGGACTGCTCGTGTTCATCAACGACGTTCACTCGCTTGGTTTGAAAACCACACAGGGCCTGTATCTGACGTCCGCCTGGTACTGGAATCAGGATGATGAGTCGCGTGCCTGGTCCAAGAAATTCGAAGACAAAGTCAAACGCAAGCCGTCTTTCATTCAGGCCGGTGACTATGCCGCAGTGGGTACCTATCTGAAAGCCGTGGCAGAAACCAAGACCGATAACGGCGATGAAATCATCAAGTGGTTCAAGTCCAACACGATCAACAACATGTTCATGAAAAACGGCGTGACCCGCAAGGACGGCCTGGTAGTGCATGACATGTATCTGATGCAGGTGAAAACACCGGAAGAATCCAAAGCGCCTTGGGATTATTACAAGGTTGTGGAAAAAGTTCCGGGCGATGAAGCCTTCGGACCGGAAAGCGAATCAACCTGCAAGCTCTGATCCTGCAGGCCTATCCTGGCAGGCGTACCAATCGGGCGTCTGCCGGATTCATGAATATTATTTAAACTGACGCAGTCATTGAAATATGATTACCATTTTTGGCATACCCCTTGCTGCTTTTCTGGGCCAGATTCTTCTGGGCCTGGTCAACGGCTCTTTTTATGCAGTGCTATCGCTTGGCCTTGCCGTGATCTTCGGCCTGCTCAATGTGATCAACTTCGCTCACGGCGCACTGTATATGCTCGGAGCGTTCGTGGCGTGGATGGGCCTGCAGTTTCTGGGCCTGAACTACTGGGTCATGCTGATTGTCGCCCCGCTCGTTGTGGGCCTGCTCGGCATTATTATCGAACGGCTGCTGCTGCGTCATCTGTACAAGCTGGATCATTTATATGGTCTGCTGCTTACTTTCGGCCTGACCTTGGTCATCGAAGGCATTTTCCGCAGCATGTACGGCGTCTCCGGACAACCCTATCCCACCCCCGAATCATTGCGTGGCGCAGTCAACCTGGGTTTCATGGTATTGCCCATCTATCGCGGCTGGATCGTCGTGGCCTCGATCATCGTCTGCCTGGTGACCTGGTACGTGATTGAGCGTACCCGCCTGGGTGCGTTGCTGCGCGCCGGCACTGAAAACTCGAAACTGGTGGAGGCGTTCGGCATCAATGTGCCCCTCATGGTAACCCTGACCTATGGCTTTGGCGTTGCCCTGGCCGGTTTTGCCGGCGTCCTTGCCGCACCGGTGCTGCAGGTATCCCCACTGATGGGATCGAATCTTATTATTGTCGTGTTCGCTGTTGTGGTGATTGGCGGCATGGGGTCCATCATGGGCTCTATTGTCACTGGTCTCGGACTGGGCGTTATCGAAGGGCTGACCAAAGTATTCTGGCCGGAAGCGTCCAGTACGGTCGTCTTCATTATTATGGCAATTGTCTTGTTATTGCGTCCTGCCGGACTCTTCGGGAAAGTGAAATGAACCGCCAACTGCTTGCCTTGCTGGTTTTTGCCCTGGCACTGGCCTTTCTGCCTGCTTTGGGTGTCTATCCGATTTTCGTCATGAAAATCCTCTGTTATGCGCTGTTTGCCTGTGCGTTCAATCTGTTGCTGGGCTATGTGGGCCTGCTCTCCTTTGGTCATGCTGCCTTCTTTGGTGGCGCCGGCTACGCCGCGGGCCACGCTATCAAGGTCTGGGGCCTGACGCCGGAACTGGGTATTATTTTTGGCGTCATCATCGCAGCCCTGATGGGATTGATCGTGGGCTGGCTGGCCATTCGGCGCAGCGGCATCTATTTCACCATGATTACACTTGCCATGTCGCAGATGGTTTTCTTCTATTTTCTGCAGGCGCCCTTTACCGGCGGCGAAGACGGCCTGCAAGGCGTACCGCGCGGCAAGCTGTTTGGCATGATAGACCTGAGCAACGATCTGAATCTTTACTATTTGGTAATCGTCATTTTCCTGATCGGTTATTTCATCTGCTGGCGCACCGTAAAGTCGCCATTTGGCCAGGTGCTGCATGCGATCAAGGAAAACGAACCACGCACCGTTTCACTCGGTTATGACGTCGACAAGTTCAAATTGCTGGCCTTTGTACTGTCTGCTGGCCTGGCAGGACTGGCCGGCGCCACCAAAACCCTGGTGTTTGTTTCAGCAACGCTGTCCGACGCCATGTGGCAGATGTCGGGCACGGTCGTTCTGATGACCCTGATCGGCGGCGTGGGCACCTTTACCGGACCCGTGATCGGCGCGCTGATCGTGGTGTTTATCGAGAACAAAATCGGCGAGATTGGACGCATGCTGGCCAGCTCTACCGGCATCCAGTGGTTTCAGACGCTGGGCGAGTCGGTCACCATTGTCATGGGGCTGATTTTTATTCTGTGCGTCATGGCTTTCCGCAAGGGTATTGTCGGTGAGCTGCTGGCCCTGCTGCCGGCAAATCGCAAGAAGCACTAGCCACCCTCTGCGGCAGAACCGCAAATGCCTGCAGCCCGCCTGAAATCGCTTCAGCGGGCTGTTTTATTTGCCGCTGATATATACAGGTGACCGGTTCGACTTGCGCTGGCCTGGGTTACTGGTCCCCGGGTGATGGGGTCATCGCGCGCATAATCCCCCCGCGACATACGGACTTATCCAGGGTGCATGGCCAGAACCATAAGTTTGCAAGGCTGCCCGTTTCGTGTTGTTCATACAGAACGGAAAAATCAGGGAGCGGTCGCGATCAGGATGGTGTACAAAATGCCCAATGGTGCATGACAGATGGGCACGACAAAATAAGGCAGCATGGCAAGATAGGATATCAGACAAATGAAACCGGCTCGCACGACTTACATTGTTCGATTGTTTCACATATGTGTAAGCCTGAAGGTATTTGATGTGCAATTGCCGGCAATCGCGGAAAGCGTGTCCATACCAGTTGTAATATCACCTATGTCGTATTGCTGAATGCCTGCTTAAACAAAGGCACCAAGGCATCACACTACTGCACGGTTACATGGCATCAATGTCTCCGCAATTACCCTAGGTTCAAATATTAGGGCTTGCTTCCAGTGCATGTTCCTTAATACTATCTTGTTTTAATTGAAGCCAAGTGCGCGCAATCGGCCACGGTGTTTAAATTAAATCCGCCAGGATCTCATCTGTAATGATGCCATCTCCGAGAATTCTATAACTAAGGAATGTCAATGAAAAAGCGTACCCTTTTTTCAGTTGTTACATCCGCCCTTTGCCTGAGTGCCGTAGCCGTGGGCTCTGCACAGGCTGCGGATTATCCAAGTAAACCTATCCGCGTCATTGTGCCCTTTGCACCAGGCGGCTCTACCGATATCGTCGCTCGTATTGTTACGACAAAAATGAGTGATATCCTGGGCAAACCCATGGTCATCGAAAACAAAGGTGGCGCAGGCGGTGCGCTGGGCGCAACTGAAGCGGCCCGCGCCAAATCAGATGGCTATACGCTGTCCATTGCCACCGTCTCCACCATGGCGGTCAATCCTGCGTGCAAACCTACCGGACTGGGCTACGATGCGCTGAAAGATTTCGCACCCGTGGTCAACTTCGCCAATGTACCCAATATCCTGGAAGTTAACCCCAAGTTTCCTTCCAAAGACTTCAAGGCTTTTCTTGAAGAAGTCAAGGCCAACCCGGGCAAATATTCCTATGGTTCTTCAGGCACCTGCGGCGTGTTGCACCTGTTCGGAGAAGCCTTCAAGCAAACCACCAAAACCGATATCGTGCACGTGCCTTACCGTGGCTCGGGCCCTGCCGTAACCGACGCTGTCGGCGGACAGATACAAATCCTGTTCGACAATCTGCCTTCATCATTACCCCAGATCCAAGGTGGCAACCTGCGGCCTATGGCAATCGCCTGGAAAGAGCGCTTGCCTGCCCTCAAAGATGTACCCACTTTCGCTGAGCTTGGTTACGAAAACCTGAATCAGCCTGTCTGGTATGGCCTTCTGGCCCCTGCCGGCACACCCAAGGAAGTGATCGATAAACTCAACAGTGTGGCTGTAGAAGCACTGAAAGATCCCAAAGTTGTTGAAGCGCTGGAGAAACAGGGCGCATTTGCTTCCGGTAACTCGCCTGAAGAGTTCGGCAAGGAAATCCAGCAACAATTCGATTGGGCCAAGGACGTCGTCAAGAAAGGCAATATCAAGCTCGACTGACGCAGCAGGCTGACCGTCAAGTGCAGTTGGGACTGGGCATCCCGGCTGCACCGTGACCGCAGCATTTCCTTGCGCAAAGTAAATTAAAAACGAAGGTTTAGTATATGCACATCAAAAGTCAACAGGATTTTTGGGCAGGAATCATGTTCATCGTTATCGGCGTGGGCTTTGCCCTGTTCTCCGGAGCGTATGACATGGGTACTCCAGCCCGTATGGGTCCGGGTTATTTTCCATTCTGGCTGGGCGTCTGCCTGGCTCTCCTTGGCGCTATTGTCTTTATGACCTCGCTGCGAGGCAAGCCTAAAGAAGACACCGACATCGGCCATTTCGACTGGGACATTCTTTTTCTGATCATCGGTTCAATTTCGATTTTCGGGCTCATGCTGAACCACTTGGGACTGTACATTTCCGTTCCATTGCTGATCATCTTCAGCAGCCTGGCCAGTCATGAATTCAGTCTCAAGATCGCGATTTTCAATGCCATTTTCCTCACGCTGTTCACCTGGCTGGCGTTCATCAAGGGGCTCGGCCTGATTTTCCCATTGCTGCCAGTCCCTTTCGGCGAATGGTCTCTGCTCGCGCAGATCTTCGTCCCTCTGTCACTCATCATTGCTGTTGTGACGCTGGCACGTCGTCTCAAAGGAAAATAACATTATGGAACTATTTGAACACCTGGCGCTGGGGTTTTCGGTGGCGTTCACGCCTGAAAACCTGCTTTATGCGCTGCTCGGTTGTATTCTCGGAACATTGATCGGCGTGTTGCCCGGTATCGGCCCTGTCCCTACCATTGCGATGCTGCTGCCGCTTACCTACGTTCTGCCTCCTGTTGCCGGTTTGATTATGCTTGCCGGTATTTACTACGGCTCTCAGTACGGGGGGTCGACCACGGCTATTCTGGTGGCGCTCCCGGGGGAAACCTCGGCGGTGGTCACGGTGCTCGATGGCCACCAGATGGCCAAGAACGGGCGAGCAGGCGCGGCGCTTTCGATCGCCGCACTGGGCTCTTTCTTTGCCGGTTGCTTTGCAACAGTCCTGCTGGCCGCGTTCGCACCACCACTGGCTGAGGTGGCCTTCAAGTTCGGGCCCGCCGAGTATTTCTCGCTGATGGTGCTGGGTCTGATCGGCGCCGTGGTGCTGGCTTCAGGCTCCCTGCCCAAAGCCATCTGCATGATTCTGCTGGGTCTGCTGATGGGTATGGTCGGTACCGATGTGAACTCAGGCGTTGCCCGCTTTGACTTCGGCATTCCCGAACTGCAGGATGGCATTGACTTTGCCGTGGTTGCCATGGGTGTTTTCGGCCTGGCCGAAATCATGAACAATCTGGCGCAAAAGGAAAACCGCGTCAATATTACTGACAAGATCGGCAGCCTGTATCCAAACAAACAGGAATTCAGGGAAGCGGCGCCCGCCGTTCTGCGCGGTACGTTGCTGGGCTCCTCGCTGGGTATCCTGCCCGGGGGCGGTGCTGTGTTGTCGTCCTTTGCCTCCTATACCATGGAGAAAAAGCTTTCCAAGAATCCGGAACGCTTCGGCAAGGGCCATCCCGCCGGTCTGGCCGGCCCTGAGTCTGCCAACAACGCCGCTGCACAAACTTCGTTCATTCCCCTGCTCACACTGGGTATTCCAGGTAACGCCGTAACAGCGTTGATGGTGGGTGCGATGACCATTCACAATATTCAGCCTGGTCCTCAGGTAATGAGCAGCAACCCCGATCTGTTCTGGGGTCTGATCGTGTCCATGTGGATCGGTAACATGATGCTGGTGATTCTGAATCTGCCACTGATCGGTCTGTGGGTCAAGCTGCTCAAAGTGCCCTACCGCATGCTATTTCCGGCCATTGTGCTGTTCTGCTCGATAGGTGTGTACTCGTTGAACTATAACGTGTTCGATATCTATGTGATGGCTATCTTCGGTATCATCGGCTATTTCTGGAGCAAACTCAAATGCGAGGGTGCGCCGCTGTTGCTGGGACTGGTATTGGGCCCGATGATGGAAGAGAACTTCCGTCGTGCCCTGCTGCTGTCACGAGGTGATTTCACTACCTTTGTCACACGGCCGCTGTCCATGTCACTGCTTATCGCAGCAGCCATTCTGGTTGTGATCGTGGCCATCCCGTCGATCCGCAAGAAACGCGACCAAACCTTCGTCGAAGAAGATTAACCCCGCGTTCTGAAAGAATAATCCCCGCCCGGGTCTGTAGTTAAAAACAACAGGATCCGATCAGGCGGGGATTTTTTTGTCTGTCTCTGTTGGGAACAATGGCCTGGACAATAAAGCCGATGGCCTGAAAATTACAGCAATAAAGCGTGCCAACCGCCAGGTGAGCACGCTTTATTGTTTCTTAACAGATGCCAACTGCCTTATTGCATGCAAAGCAGCGTTGCCGTATTTTTATGCGACGTACGACGATTGCCAGCGTCATCGTGTCTGACTGGCAGGCAAAAAATGGTTCTTTTCGGAGGAGGACCGTTCTAATGCATGCCGGTTCAGAAAAACCGGCATGCGCAATTACAGCGACCAGCCGCCATCAATAATCTGCGTGGTGCCGGTGGTGTAAATGGATTCATCGGACGCCAGATACAAGGCAAGATAAGCGATCTCTTCAGGACGGCCGACGCGGCCAATAGGCTGGCGCGATACAAAGTTGGCACGCATCTCATCTTCAGATGTGCCGTATTTCTTGGCCTGGCCGGCAATCCGGTCCTTGAGTGATGGCGATTCCACGGTGCCCGGGCAGATTGCATTGCAACGGATGCCCTGGCCGACGTAGTCGGCTGCCACCGCCTTGGTCAGCCCGATAACCGCCGCTTTGGTCGTACCGTAGGCAAAACGGTTGGGCACGCCTTTGACGCTTGACGCCGCAGAGGCCATATTGATGATGGATCCCTGTTTTTTCTCCAGCATGTCGGGCAGGAAGGTGCGAATCATGTGATACATGGAAGTCACGTTCAGATCAAAGGAAAAATCCCAGTCTTTGGGTTCACATCCCAGAATATTGCCATCATGCACATACCCGGCGCAATTGAACAGGGCATCCACGCCGCCGATTTCCTTGTGCAGGGCTGCAATCTGCTCGGGTTTGGTTACGTCCAACTTGCGCGTTTCACAACCCTTGAGTTCAGCCAGCAGTGCTTCGTTGATATCGGTGGCATATACTTTGGCGCCTTCGCTGACGAACAGTTCCGCTGTCGCCCTGCCTATGCCCTGGCCTGCTGCGGTGATAAGTACGGTTTTTCCTGCCAGACGTTGTCCCATGGGGGATCCTCCTTGCGTTTTCATTAATAAAAGTTGTTTTGATATATAAACAAAGTTATCTTACCGGAATAGTTGGAGCGCTTCAATCATCGCCGTCTTTCTGTCTCTGAGGATTTACCCCAATGCCCGGCCGGTCCTTGGCAAAACCTCGTATACTCAGGCATCACTTTTATTAGTAAAACACTTATTTTATGACTGGAAATACGTCCGCCGCCAACCCATCGCGTTATTCGGCGCCCGCGCTGGAAAAAGGGATGGCCATCCTTGAAGTGCTGAGCGAGAGCACCCATGGCTGCACCATGAATGAACTGAGCGCCAGGCTCGCACGCTCGGTCAGTGAAATTTTCCGCATGGTGATTGTGCTGGAAAAACTCGGCTATATTGCCGCAGATGCAAGCGATCGCTACACGCTGACACTGCGGCTGTTTCATCTGGCCCATCGGCATTATCCGGTTCGCCAGTTGACCGAATGCGCCGTTCCACTGTTGCAGGAGCTGGCCGTGCACAGCCAGCAGTCCTGTCATCTGAGCATTTACCGCCAGGGCAGACTGGTGATCATCGCCCAGGTGGACAGCCCGGCCAGATGGTCACTCAGCCTTAAACTGGGGACCGAAATGGGGTTGGGCGATACTTCGTCGGGGCAGGTGCTGCTGGCCTTCTGTGATGACGAGGAACGCGCGCGCATGCTGCAGACCCACGTGCCGACAGATGGCGAACTCATCCTGCCCGAGGAGCAATTACGCCGGCAACTGGCCAAGGTCAGGAAAGCGGGGTATTCGGTCATGAAAAGCCGACAGATCCAGGGCGTGACCAATATTGCTGCGCCTGTGCGCAACGAGCACGGACAGGTCATTGCCGCCATCAATGTGCCACACATCGCCCGTATCGATGCCTTGCAGGCCCCCTCGGCAGAGGCCATACGCCCGATGCTGCTCAATACCGCAGAGCGCATCTCGCGCCGGCTGGGCCATGAATAACGCGCTGTTGGCGTACAAGATGGAGCCAGCAGCACGAACCTGCAACGCAGAACGCTTACCTTGATCGGGGATCACCGCAAGACACGGCTGCGCATCGGTTGTGGGTGTTGTCGCCAAGTTTCTTTGTATCGACTTGCAGGCTGCGCCCGTAACAGATTCTCTCGGATCCGAGAACAGGGGAGCGGTTTGGGACGAGTCGAAACAGGAAAGAAGCGGGGCAGGAAAGAAGTGGAGCAGGAATGGCGTGTCGGCACAGACAGTATGTGTCAGTGAGTATGGAAAGGGACTCTGTCGCCAGCCGTACCTGCTGCGGCAGAGTCCCTGTTGCACTGGCTGGTTACTGGGCCAGTTTGTAGGCCATGACGTAATCGCCCAGTTTGGTGCCGACCGAACCATGGCCGCCGGCAACCAGCACGACCATCTGCTCATTTTTGCTGTTCAGATAAGTCATGGGGGTTGCCTGTCCGCCAGCTGGCAGCCGGGCGTTCCACAATACCTTGCCGGTCGTCAGATCATAGGCCCGTAGATAATCATCTACGGCAGCGCCCATGAAGACCACGCCCGAACCGGTGATCATCGGGCCGCCAATGCCCGGCACACCCATTGTAATGGGCAACGGCAGCGGTGACAGGTCGGCAATCGTGCCGTTTTTGTGTTGCCATGCCGTCTGGCCGGTGCGCAGGTCTACCCCGGCCACAAAGCCCCACGGTGGTTGCTGGCAAGGTACACCCAGAGGCGACAGGAACGGATGCATATTGACTGCATACGACGCACCCTCATTACTGTTAACGCCCTGTTCGCCCACGTTCATCTGCACATCTTTACCCAGTTCTTCCTTGGGCACAAGCTGGGATACGAACGCCAGTTGCAGGGGCATGCCGAACATGACCTGGCGTTTTGGATCGACAGCGATTCCGCCCCAGTTAAAGGCGCCGAAGTTGCCCGGATATACAATCGTTCCTTGCAGTGAGGGCGGCGTGTACTGGCCTTCGTAGCGCAGGGACTTGAACTGGATGCGGCACCACAGCTGATCAAACGGCGTACCACCCCACATTTTGCCTTCGGTCAGGGGATCGGGCTTGAAGTTCAATGCCGACTCCGGTTGTGTCGGCGCGCTGTGTTCACCTTCGATCGTGCCTTGTGGCGCCTTGACTTCGCGTACCGGCAACACGGCCTCGCCGGTACGGCGGTCCAGAACGAATATATCACCCTGTTTGGTGGGCACAACCATTGACGGCACGACACCCTCGGCGGTGTTGATGTCCATCAGGCTAGGCTGGGCGGGCGAGTCCATATCCCATAGATCGTGGTGAATGAACTGGTGAACCCATTTGGCCTGGCCGTTGTTCAGATCCAGTGCGACCACCGACGATGCATATTTTTCCTCATGCTCGTTGCGGTACTGGCCGAGTTGATCCGGTGTGCGGTTACCCATGGGGAAATACACCAGACCCAGCTTTTCATCGACACTGCCGACAGACCAGCTGTTGGGCGAGCTTACCGTGTATTTCTGATCCGGATTGTTCGGATCAAATGGTGCAGTATCGTCGGGGTTGCCCGAATCCCAGTTCCACAACAGCTTGCCGGTGCGAGCGTCATAGGCCCGGATCACGCCGGAGGGCGAGTTGATATCATAGTTGTCATTGACTGCGCCAGCCACCACGATTTTGCCATCGGCAACCACCGGTGGGGAGGTGGAATAATAATACCCGTGCTGCTTGAAGGGCATGTTGTGGGTCAAATCAAGTTCACCGTTATCGGCAAAATCCTTGCAGACTTCGCCTGTTTGCGGATCCAGCGCAATCAGCTTGGCTGTGGCGGTTGGCAGAAACAGACGGGTGCTGCAAGCGGCGCCAGAATCGGCTGTTGTCACAGGCACAGCGGGGGCGGGTGTCGGGCTTGTCGCATCGGCCTGGCCATTGTCGGCGGTTGCCGTTGCGGTATCACCTGCTGTCGACGCTGCAGCGCCCGTTGCGGCGCCATCACCGGCCCAGTAGGACAGGCCGCGGCAGGTCTGATGCTGGCGCTGGCCATCGGCCACCACATCGGCCTTGTATTCCCATTTTTTCTCGCCGGTATCGGCGTCCAGTGCAATCGCCCAGTTATGCGGCGTGCACAGGTAAAGCGTATTGCCTATCTTGATTGGCGTTGCCTGGTAGGTGAACTCATTGGTATCGCCTTCAAGCTTGACATCGCCTGTCTGATAGGACCAGGCCAGTTTCAGCTTGCTCACATTGTCCGGTGTAATCTGGTCCAGCGGCGAATAGCGCTGGCCGTAACCCGTGCGGCCATAGGCGTGCCAGTCGTTATCCCCGGTGTGGGCGTTGTTGCCCATGTCCGGCTCTGCGCTCACTACGGCATCGGGCAATTGACCGTCGATTTCATGCGTTGGGTTGGCGATACTGCCCAGTGTGCCGATCGCAATTACGACTGTTATAACAGCAAGTACAGCTTTGGAGTTGGTGGCCTCGTTTGCGGCCATGCGACGATCGGACTCAAGACGGCTGCGCAGCGGGCGTGCAACGCCAGGCAACAGCAGGATAAGGCCGAGAATCAGGAAAAAACCCAGACGGGCAGCCAGCGGCCACCAGTCATAGCCGGATTCGAAAAACGCCCATACGGCCGTGCCAATCAGGAAGGCAGCGTATAGCACAAGAGCGAAGGGGCGGCGCTTGAACAGAAGAAATGCCGTAATCAGCAGGACGATACCCGCAGACACATAATAGATGCTGCCTCCAAGTGACAACAGCCAACCGCCTCCGACGGCAAGTGCCAGGCCGGAAAGTAGCGTGAGTAATGCCGCGATGGCGTTCATGATCTGCTCCGTTTGTTGATAATATATTTGTCATAGACACTATGCTCACTTACAACATGTCCTGAAAACAAAGCAGCAGGCATGGCCAGCACCGTGTCAAATCCGATTTTGTCATTCTAGCACCGCTGTATGTCAAATAACCGGGTCGTGAGCACGGACATTCGTTCCCATATGTTAATTGGCATGGGCCGCAACGGCCATAAAAAACCGGCACCCCTTTCGGGGCGCCGGCAATACACAATATCATTTTGACCAGGCTGCAAGAACCCGGTCAGGCGTCATCAGACCTGGGTAATGAATTTGGTTACCAGATAACCGTCAAAGGTTTCGGTACCGCCTTCACTGCCGATGCCGCTGTCCTTGACGCCGCCAAACGGCGTTTCGGGCAGGGCAACGCCGAAGTGGTTGATGTTGACCATGCCCGCTTCGATTTCATTGGATGCCTTGGTGGCGGTCTGCAATGATGTGGTGAACACATATGAAGAAAGGCCGAAAGGCAGGCTGTTGGCGCGCTTGATCACTTCGTCCGTATCGGAAAAACGCACCACCGGCGCGATCGGGCCAAACGGCTCTTCGGTCATCAGGCGGGACTCGTCACTGATATTGGTGACCACGGTCGGTGGGAAGAAGTATCCCTGGCCGCCCAGCGGATCGCCGCCCAGTTCAATGGTCGCGCCCCCCTTGCGGGCATCTTCGACGAAAGAGGAAATGGCGCCGACACGACGCTCGTGAGCCAGCGGTCCCATTTCCGTGTCCTTGGCGGTGCCATCGCCTACCTTGACTCCTTTGAGGGTCTCGACAAATACCGACAGAAACTGGTCATAGGCCTTTTCCTGTACGTAGAAACGAGTAGGGGAGATGCATACCTGGCCAGCGTTGCGGATCTTGAATTTGGCCAGCATTTTGGCGGCTTTTGGAATATCCGCATCGTCAAATACCAGCACCGGAGAGTGCCCGCCCAGTTCCATTGTGATGCGTTTCATGTGGGCGCCAGCCAGTGCGGCCAGTTGCTTGCCCACGGGAACGGAGCCGGTGAACGACACTTTGCGTACGATCGGCGAGCGGATCAGGTAATCGGATACTTTTGGCGGATCGCCCCAGACAATGTTCAGGATGCCCTTGGGCAGGCCGGCGTCGTGGAAAATGCGGGCGATGGCCATCACGGCACTGGGCGCGTCTTCCGGACCTTTCAGGATGATGGTGCAGCCTGCGCCGATGGCTGCGGAAATCTTGCGGATCGCCTGATTGAATGGAAAGTTCCATGGAGTGAAGGCAGCGCATACGCCAATGGGTTCGCGCACGACAAGCTGGCGTACGGCCGGGTTGCGTGGCGGCACGATACGGCCATAAATGCGGCGGCATTCTTCGGCATGCCAGTCGCAATGATCGGCGCAGCTGACAATCTCGCCTACGGCCTCGGCCAGTGGCTTGCCCTGGTCTCGTGTCAGGTTCAGGCCAATATCCTGTGCCCGTTCACGAGCCAGTTCAGCGGCCTTGCGCAAAATGGCCGAACGATCCATGGGAGAGCTATGTTTCCAGGTCTGGAAGGCGTGATCGGCTGCTTTGAGGGCGCGATCCAGATCTGCTTCGCTGGCATGCGGCAATTGCCCAAGCACCTCGCCGGTAGCGGGGTTGACGACATCCTGCGTGGTACGACCGTCTCCTGAAAGAAACTCACCATCAATGTAAAGACTGAGTGCTTCATACTGGCTCATTACTTATCCTTTCTGTGTCTGTGGTATTTACATAAAAATGCGCCGCACCATCGCACGCGACAGTACCGCATAGGGTTGGTTTTTTTTATATTCTTGTGCCTATCCCGATAATAAACGGACTGGCGCAATTTTGCATGCGCAGCAGGCAGTAATGAAATATTTTTCATCTGATCATATTGCGGGTAAACCGAAAAAGTCGCTCTTCGCGCTTATCTGCGTCAGTTGCCAGGTCGTGCAAGTCAGTTGCAGTTCGCGGCGCCAGGGTTCATAATCGCCCCATCCAATCTCCTTCTGCTTCCCGGGCTTATGGCTTGTACTGTATGCCTGTGCTGTATCGTAACAATGAGAATATTACTTGTAGAAGACGAACCGTCCCTGGCCAAATGGCTTGCCAAAAGCCTGGCGCGCTATGCGGGGTTTATAGTCGAATGGGCAGACGACGGGCTGTTGGCGGTGCGACGCCTGGAGCTGGAGGAGTACGATGCGGTGATTCTGGACCTGGGCCTGCCGGGGCTGGACGGCGCCGGTGTGCTGGCGCGCATGCGGGCACGCGACGATCGCACGCCCGTGCTGGTATTGACTGCGCGCGACTCACTGAACCAGCGCATTGATTTACTGCATCAGGGCGCCGATGATTTTCTGGCCAAGCCTTTTGAGGTGGGCGAGCTGGAAGCGCGCCTGACAGCGCTGATCCGGCGCAGCCGTGGCAAAAGCCGCCCGCGGCTGCTATTGGGTAATCTGTCGCTGGATGCGGGCCTGCAGCAGTTTTATCTGGCCGATCAGCCGCTGGCCCTGTCGCCCCGGGAAACCGCCGTACTGCGCGTGCTCATGCAACGTAGCGGCGAACCGGTGAGCAAGCAGTCCATTCTGGATCGGGTAGTGGCCGACGACAAGGAAGTCAATCTGGAAGCCATTGAAGTGATCGTGCATCGCCTGCGCAAGAAACTGGCCGATAGTGGCGCGCAAATTGTCACGGTGCGTGGCGTGGGCTACAGCCTGGAAGCGTTGGCGGCACAGGCATGAAGCTGTTTTCGCGCAGCCTCAAATCCATTTTGCTATGGCTGCTGGTGCCGGCGCTTTTGCTCACCATGCTGACCGCCCTCGGCTTGTCCAGTAAGGACCTGCGCAAGCAAATCACGGTGGCCTACGATCGCTCCCTGGTCGGCGCGCTCAATTCACTGAACCATAACATCTCGACCGAAAGCGGTGGGCTCTCGCTGGAGCAGCCTTACACCCTGCTGGAGTTTTACGAGCTTACGGCCAATGCTGACGTGTTCTTCAAGATCGCCGCCGACGACGGCCTGTCGGTCATCGGCAATGCAGATCTGCCGATGCCGGAGGTAGCCCTGGAGTCGGGCAAAGCCTATTTTTTCGATACCGATTATTTGGGCGAGCCGGTACGCTCGGTGGTCATGGCGCGCGAAGCAGTGCCGCCCCTGTATGGCGATAAAAGCGTGCGCATCATCATCCAGGTGGCCGAAGGCATTGGAGACCGGGAGTCCTTTATCAACCGCATGTTATGGCGCTCGGTGGGCCGGGATCTGCTGCTCATTGCGGTTGTGATGATCATTGTGATCGTTGGCATTATTTTCGCCGTACGGCCGCTGGAGCGCCTGCGCTACGAGATGCGTTCGCGCACCATCAATGATCTGCGGCCCGTGAGCACAGAGGGGATGCCCAAAGAGGTCAAGCCGCTGGTCAATGCGATCAATCAGCACATGCAGCGCTATACCGAGCAGGCGGACCGCCAGCGCCAGTTCCTGGATGACGCCTCGCATCAGTTGAAAACGCCGTTGGCCGTGCTCAAGACACAGCTGGATTACGCCTTGCGCGAATCAGACCCGCAGGAAGTGCGCGAGGTGCTGCTGTCCATGAATGAAGGGGTGGATCGGGCCATTCGCATGACCAGCCAGATGCTGGCGCTGGCGCGCGTGCGCGATTCGCTGGATACGCAGGTATGGCAGGACAGCGCCCCGGTCAATCTGGGTGAACTGGTCAATGAACTGGTCCGGGATTTGTGGCCGGTCATACGCGAGCGACGCATTGATCTGGAAGTCATACCGTCCGATACCCCGCTGTACGTGCGCGGGGTTGCCTGGCTGTTGCAGGAAGCGCTGCGCAACGTGCTGGATAACGCCATTCGTTATTGTCCGCGACAGGGGGCGGTAGCGATTTCGCTGGAGCGCCAGGACGATACCACGGTCCAGGTCGTGGTCGAAGATAGCGGGGCTGGGATGTCCGAAGAAGACAGGCAGAAAGCCGGTATCCGTTTCCGGCGGGGCAAGGCGGGCAAGCATTTGCCTGGCGCTGGCCTGGGACTGGCCATTGTCAGCACCATCCTGCAAATGCATCAGGCCCGGATGGTGCTGGAACCTGGTGTACGGCTCAAGGGCTTGCGTGTGCGCTTAGTGTTTACCCTTAATTTGACGCCTTAAACGGCATTGCCGCCGCATTTGAAAGGCAATCGAAAGGTTCCATCTGTAATGTACGCAGAGTTCCCGTGGTCCCGTGTGTTGTGGCGGTTGCGCAACGCGCAGGACAGGTTTTTGCCAGGCTCTAGCGTGCGCAGGTGCGCCAGAGCAATGGGCAGAACCGGACGGCAACGGCTGGTCAGGCTGCAGGCCCGGCCAATTCCTACCATTTAATTATAAAGATGAGACTAACCATGCGTTCTTCTTTCCTGTCCCGAGTCTTCGGTACTTCTGTCATTGCTGCCCAGCTTGCGATTGCACCGGCCGCGTTTGCCGACGAACCCCGTCGTCCTGAATGTATTGCACCGGCGCAGCCTGGTGGTGGTTTTGACCTGACCTGCCGTCTGGCGCAGGAAGGTCTCAAACAGAGTGGCGCGCTCAAAGCCCCGATGCGCATCGTGTATATGCCCGGTGGTATCGGCGCGGTCGCGTACAACAACGTGGTTGCGCAAAAACCGTCTGAAGGCGGCAATATCGTGGCGTTTTCCGGCGGCTCATTGCTCAATCTGGCGCAGGGCAAATTCGGCAAGTACAACGAAAACGATGTACGCTGGCTTGCTGCTATCGGCACCGATTACGGCGTGGCTGTTGTGCGCAATGACTCTCCCTATAAAGACCTGAAATCACTGATGCAGGCGTTCAAGGATGACCCGACCAAGATCGTGCTTGGCGCCGGCGGCACCGTTGGCAGCCAGGATTGGATGAAAGCGGCGCTTACTGCCAAGGCTGCGGGGGTGGATTACAAGAAAATGCGTTTTGTCGCCTTTGAAGGGGGCGGCGAGTCTGTCACCGCACTGCGTGGCGGCCATATCCAGGCCTATATGGGTGATGCGGCGGAAGCCTTCACCATGCTCGAAGGCGGCGCGCCCATCAGAGTGCTGGCCGTATTCAACGACAAACGTCT
>NZ_JBQEAU010000034.1:0-35905 GCF_052108595.1 Advenella sp. | reverse complement strand
GCTTCAAGGAATACAAATATTAGACCTTAGCAAAGTTCTTGCCGGCCCGTTATGCGGACAGTACCTTGGCGATCTTGGCGCCGATGTCATTAAAGTCGAGCCGCCCGGCTCCGGCGATGAAACGCGCGGTTGGTTACCCCAAAAAGACGGGGAATCGGCTTCGTTTATGGCGGTCAACCATAACAAGCGGGGCCTTGCTCTGGATTTGAAGTCTCCGGAAGGCAAACAAATCGTTCGCGAATTGGTGACGCGCGCTGACGTGGTCATACAGGGGTTCGGCGCCGGTACGGCGCAGCGACTTGGCGTTGACTACCAGAGCTTGCGCGACATCAACTCCAACCTTATTTATTGCGAAATATCAGGATACGGGCGCGATGGCCCCTGGGGCGACGAGCCTGGATACGATGTCATGTTGCAGGCGTTCAGTGGCATGATCAGCACTATTGGTCAGAAAGACGGCCCCCAGGCGCGCGTTAGCTTCTCTCCGGTGGATCTGGGAACAGGGTTGCACGCTGTCTCCGGTATTCTGGCAGCTGTACTGCACAAAAAAAATACGGGGCAGGGAGGCTATATAGAAGTGTCCTTGCTGGATACCGCCATGGGGTTTATGGGATATATGTCTCATAACTATTGGTTTTCAGGCGTTGCGCCGTCCAGAATGGGCACTGCGCATCCGTCACTATGTCCTTATCAGGCGTTTCGTACCAAAGATGGGGAATTGATGCTCGGTGTTGGCAACGATCGGCTTTGGCAGCGCTTTTGTCAGGAGGCGGGCTTGGCACATTATGCCGACGATCCTGATTTCAGTACGAATGCGCAGCGGGTGAATCGCTTTGAGCAAACCTGCGCGCTGGTCCAGGCAGTACTGGACCAAGATACGACGCAATCCTGGCTATCACGGCTGCGTCGCGCCGGTGTTCCTGTCGCGCCGTTGCATACGCTTGATCAGGCACTGTCGCACGAACAGGTCAAGGCAAGGAATATTGTGGTTCAAAGCAAGCATCCGACATTGGGAGACTTGCAACATATCGCCTATCCGGTCACCTTCAATAATGAACCTCGAGGCGTGAGCCGAACGCCGCCGTTGCTGGGGGAGCATAGCTCGGAGATCCTGGAAGAGATCGGCTATTCGACAGATGCAATAGTGCGCCTGATCGAAAAAGGCGTTGTCGGCTGTGTTTGAACCGTCAAGGCTGGCGTCATCTACGTCTGATCTTGCGGGATGCTTGCTCATTGGGTACCGGCCGTGCCTGCCTTCGCCCTCACCGCAGTGCGGCGCGCTCTTTGAGCGCCGGGCCGGATTGCCCAAAATGATCCCTGATCGCATTTGTGAAATTGCTGCGGTGATGAAATTTGCGTTCCAGAATGCCGATGCGACGGTAGATTCGGGTCGGTGACAGGTCTACGAACAACAGTTTTTCATCCTGTTCCCAATTGAGGTTGGCCAGTTTTGGGACAATGGAAACGCCATATCCCTGGCGCACCAGTTCGATAATGGCCTCGATCGAGTTCATTTCCATTTGGATATCCACACTGACGGCCAGCTTTTTGAGCGTCTGCCTGATCAGAATGCCGGTCCAGGTCATCTGGTCAAAATGAATGAATGGCGCATGGTTCAGAATGTCTATTGACGGATCACTGCTCTGATCCGCCAAAGTAAAAAACGGCTTGCGGGGAATGATCAGAATCATGGGTTCTGCGTAAAGCGGCGTCCAGATCAGCTCCTTGTATGCATATTCCGGCGGCTCGGTGGCAATGGCTGCATCCAGCTGACCGCTGGTGATCTTGTGGGCGAAATCGCCGGACTGCCCCGCGAACACTTTGACATCCAGCTCTGGATTGTTCTTGCGGATTGACCACAGCGCATCCGAGAAAGACCCCATCAGGCTGGAGATCAGCGCGCCGATGTGCACCGTGCCGGTAAGCTGGCCATGTCGGCCATCCCCGCTTTTGATGATTTCTTCATATTTAACCAACAGTTCCTGAACGTCCTTAAGCAGTGCTTCGCCATAGTGGTTCAGCACAAGCTGATGCCCGTTCTTATGGAACAGTGGCGCTTCCAGCGTGTTTTCCATCATTTTGATCTGCTGGCCGACGGCGGCAGAGGTCAGGCCAATTTTCCTGCCGGCGCCGGTATAGGAACCGCATTCAGCGACCGCGACAAACACGTTGAAGGTTCTTAAAGTAATCATAAATTTAAAATTTAATTTTAAATAATTAAAAAATTAATGGTTTTACTTTAAATTAAATTTAAACAATAATCAATGAAATAATAAAACTGCATGTCGTGTTCATGACAGTAGATACAAAAAAACGACTTTATTCTGCCAACCCTGGCTTCGAGCATGAAGCCAGCCACTAAGGAAGAGACAAAAATGAAGACCATACACAATCGTGCAGTAGGCAGTTTTTTCGGAAGCGTTGCCGGTGTCGCCATCGCCTGTAGCCTGGCCGCTCCGGCATTTGCCAGCGAATGGCCACAACAGCCGGTACGCCTGGTCGTGCCGTTTGCGGCGGGTGGCGCCACCGATATTATTTCCCGCGTACTGGCCCAGGAGCTGGGCGATACCTGGAAGCAGACCGTCGTGGTAGAGAACAAGGTAGGCGCAGGCGGTGCGGTGGGCGCCTCGCAAGTGGCGCGCGCCAAGCCCGATGGCCACACCATGCTGATGATCTCGGGCAGCATGTTCACCGTCAACCCTTATTTGTACAAAAAACTGCCCTACAGTGTCGCGGATTTTCAGCCGGTCAGCATCGTTACCACCGGGCCGCTGCTTCTGGCGGTCAATAAGAACGTGCCGGCCAGCAACCTGAAGACATTTTTGGACTATGCCAAAAAGAATGGGGCCGCAACCAATTTCGGCTCGGCGGGGGTGGGCAGCCAGGGCCATATGGCGTCCGAAGCCATCATGAACGCCACGGACGCGACCATGACCCACATTCCTTATGGAGGCGAATCTGCAGCGCTGACCGATCTGGTGGCCGGGCAGATCCAGGTGATTACCGCCAATCTTTCTGCGACGCTGCCATTCGTGCGCTCGGGCGACATCAAGGCCCTGGCCGTTACCGGTGATAAGCGCTCCAAGAGCCTGCCCGATGTGCCAAGCATGCAGGAGCAACTGGGCACAGACTTTGATGTGGTGGGGTGGTTCGGCATTGTCGTGCCCAAAAATACACCGGAAAAGGTTGTGGCACGGATTGAAGAGGGCATCAAAACGGCGATCGCCTCCAGCCGCATGATGCAAAAGTTTGCGGAGCTGGGCCTGGAGCAGGCTGAAATAGGCGCGGCGTACATGAATGGCAGGGTCAAAAAGGAGTCAGTCTTCTGGAAGAAGATTATTGCAGAGCAGAAAATCGAATCGAAATAATGATTTAGAAAAACCAATATTTATTTGTATCTGAGTGGGATGTTATGGAAAAGATGCTGGCGGTAAAAATCTGGCGCGGCGAAGAGAGCGGAGAGTATGTCACTTATCATATTCCGTCCAGGGAGAACCAGACTGTACTGGACGTGGTGACAGAGATTCAGCGGCAGGTGGACCCTACGCTGGCTTACCGCTTCTCCTGTCGGGTTGGCGTCTGTGGCAGCTGTGCGATGACCGTCAATGGCAAGCCAAGATGGACGTGCAGAAGCCATGTGAAAAATGTCGTGAAAAATAACACGATTGTGCTTGAACCGCTGCGCAATATGCCGCGTATCAAGGATCTGGTCGTCGATATGACGGAATTCTTTGATAAATGGAAAAAGGCCGGCGGCGAGTTCATCGGCACCCGGACACGCCACCAAAGGCCTGCGCTTGTGGATCCTGCCAGCAAGGCCAGAAAACAGGCTGACGCCGCCATCGAGTGCATCAACTGTGCGGTCTGTTATGCCGCCTGTGATGTGGTTGAGTGGGATAAGGACTATGTTGGCCCTGCCGCGCTCAATCGCGCCTGGAGCCTGGTCAATGACGAGCGTCATGCGGACCCCAAAGGGGTGCTTGAAAAGTCGATGGCCGATGGCGGCTGCAATTCCTGTCATACCCAGGGCAGCTGCATGAAGCATTGCCCCGTTGGCTTAAGCCCCACAGGCAGTATCGCCGGCTTGAAAAAGCGCTCGCTGTTCGAGTTTCTTGGCGGGAAATAGCCATGGAAATGAAACTTTTTCTATTGCAGCGACTGACGGCCATGATCATGGTGCCGTTTATTTTTGTGCATATCGGCGTGATCATCTATGCGGTGCGTGGCGGCCTGAGTGCCGAGGAAATTCTGGGACGTACCCAGGGCAACGGGTGGTGGATTGCCTTTTACACTTTGTTCGTGATCAGCGCCTCTATCCATGCACCCATTGGTATTCGCAAAGTGCTCAAGGAGTGGGCCGGCTTGTCGTATTCCGTGCTCAATCTGCTGGCATTGGCGCTGGGCCTGCTGTTTCTTGTGCTCGGCTTGCGGGCCGTGGTCGCGGTAGGAGGGCTGGCATGGTAAGGAGCGTTCATAAACACAAAGCCTATTTTGCCTTTTTGGGGCACAGGATTTCCGGTCTGCTGCTGGGCATCTTTCTTCCCATTCATTTTTATGTACTGGGGCTGGCGCTGGAGCAGACCGATAAATTTGACCGGTTTCTGAAGTTTTCCGAATTGCCGGGCGTTAAGGTTGCCGAATGGGGTCTGGTGCTGTTGCTGGCCATTCATCTGAGTTTCGGACTGCGGATATTGGTTATTGAGTTTGTGCAGTGGCCAACGCCAGGGTCAATACGGTTGAACTGGATCAGTTGGGGTGTGGTGTTCAGCGTCGTCATTGGCGCAGTGTTTCTTGCAGGGGTATTCGGGTCATGAACGTGGAAAATTTGAAAACGGATATTCTTATCCTTGGCAGTGGCGGCGCGGGTCTGTTTGCTGCGCTGCATGCAAAGCAGGCCAATCCGAATCTGGATGTCACGATCGCGGTCAAGGGTCTGATCGGAAAAAGCGGCTGTACGCGGATGGTGCAGGGGGGCTATAACGTTGCCCTGGCCGAAGGCGACTCGGTGGAGCGCCATTTCATGGACACCATCGAAGGCGGCAAATGGTTGCCTCGCCAGGATCTGGCCTGGCGCCTGGTAACCGGCGCAGTGGAGCGGGTACAGGAGCTGGAAAATGAAATCGGCTGCTTTTTTGATCGCAACCCAGATGGCACGCTGCATCAGAAAGCATTTGCCGGACAGACGTTTGACCGGACGGTGCATAAGTCAGACCTGACCGGCATTGAAATTATCAATCGCCTGATGGAAAAGGTCAGGGCGCTGGATGTCAATCGTCTTGAAGAGCATCGGGCGATCGAGTTGATCCCCGCTGCTGACGGCTCCGGTATTTCAGGTGTGTTGTTTATTGATATGCGCAGCGGCGGATACCGCTTTGTGCAGGCCAAGGCTGTGCTGCTGAGCACGGGCGCGGGGCCGACCATGTATCTGTATCACACGCCGTCAGGCGAGAAAACCTGTGACGGCCTGGCCATGGCGCTGCGCTATGGCCTGAAATTGCGCGATATGGAAATGGTGCAGTTTCATCCGACAGGCCTGCTGGGCGGGCCCGATACGCGCATGACCGGTACGGTGCTTGAGGAAGGCCTGCGCGGCGCCGGTGGTTATTTGATCAATGGCGCAGGAGAACGCTTCATGAGCAATTATCACGAACGGGGCGAACGCGCCACGCGTGATGTGGTCAGTCGCGGGATTTATGCAGAAATGCGCGCCGGGCGAACCAGCCCCATGGGTGGCGTGTACATCCAGATGTCGCATCTGGGCGTGGAGCACGTACGCAAGTCGTTCCCGGGCATGGTGCAGCGTTGCGGCGATTGCGGCTTCGATCTGGCCGGCGGGCAGGTTGAGGTGGTGCCTACGGCGCATTATTTGATGGGCGGCGTGGAGTTTGAAGTGGACTGCTCAACCGCCTCTCCCGGCCTATTTGCCGCTGGAGAAGATTGTGGTGGCGTGCATGGCGCCAACCGCCTGGGCGGCAACGGTGTAGCCAATTCAACGGTGTTCGGCGGCATCGCCGGCGACTCGATGGCCGAATACGTCCGCAAGGAGGGAAGCTGGAGGCAGCCCGATCAATCTGTGATCGAAGCCGGTATCGCCCGTGCCGAATTTCCGTTTTCGAGAAAGGCCGAAATGACGCTGCCGCTGCGCGATGCCTTGTCAAAAACCATGTGGAACGATGTGGGTATTTTGCGAACGAAAGAAGGCATAGAGAAGGGCATTGCCAGCATCGCCAGCCATCATGACGCATTGCGTTCGATTGGCGTGGCCGACGGGCAGCGCAGGTTCAATCTGAGCTGGCATGACTGGCTTAACCTGGAGAGCCTGACGACAATTTCAAAAGTGATTGCAACGGCGGCGCTGGCCAGGAGCGATAGCAGGGGCGCGCATTTCAGGGAAGATTATCCGGAAACCGGCGATCTGGACACCACGGCCTACACCAGTGTCAGCGGCCGTGATGACAACCTTGAACTGCAGATGGTTCCGGTCAAGTTCGATATCGTCTCCCCAGGCAATACCTTGATTCGCGAAGAGGCAGAAAAATGTGCGTGAACGCAAACGGATATCAGGAGACAGATAATGGCAATTGACATAAATACGATCGAGCAGGCAGCGCTGGAAATCATGAAGCGCGCGGCCATCGATATTCCCGAAGATTACAGCGAAGGGATCAAGGCGATGCAGCAAACGGAGACGGGCAAGCTGCCCCGCTTCGTGCTGCACGCTATGGTGGACAATTGGGATGCGGCCACCAAGGACCGTCGCCCCATGTGCGCCGATACCGGGGTGCCGCGCTATTACGTGAAAATGGGCAACAACGCCAGTGTGCAATCGGGGTTCATCGGCATCGAGCGGGCATTGCGCAAGGCAACCGCAGACGCCACGGTGGCGATTCCCTTGAGGCCAAACAGGGTGCATCCGTTGTGGCGCACCGAACACAACAACAACGTCGGGATCAATGCGCCGGAGATCGAGTGGTCATTCGAGCCCGACGCAGACTGGGTGGATATCACCACAGTACATAAAGGCGGGCTGTTCGGTACCGACTATCGCATGCTGTTTCCGGGTGACGGGATTGACGGCATCAAGCGCTTTGTCCTGGACGGGCTGATTGCATTCGGCAAACGCGGGCTGGCCTGCCAACCGGCGATCGTTGGCATCGGTATTGGCGGCTCCAAGGATACCTGTATGCAATTGGGCAAACAGGCGGCGTGTCTAAGAACCGTGGGCAACCGTAATCCCGATCCGAAAATTGCAGAGCTGGAAATGGAGCTGAAAAAACTTGGCAACTCGATCGGCATGGGTGCGATGGGCTTTGTGGGGTCGTCCATGGTGGTCGATTGTCATATCGAAGTGGGCTACACCCATACGGGCGGCATGCCTGTCAGTATTCACACCTTCTGCCTGTCTTCGCGACGGGCGACCGCCAGGATTCATGCAGACGGGCGTGTTGAATATCGTACCAATCCGGAATGGTTTACGCCTTATATGAGAAGGGAGACAGTCGAATGGAACCGATAAGCAACCAGGATACAGAGAACAACAAAGATGAAGATCTGAAGGTGTTCAGAATCAATCTTCCGGCCACACCCGAAGATATCGCCAGCCTGGAAATCGGCTCGGTGGTCTACATGAGCGGCGTGGTCTACACAGCCAGGGAAGGCGTTTATCAGAAAGTCCTGGGTGACGGCCAGGCGCTACCCGTAGACTTGAAAACGCTTACCAACGTTAATTTCCACTGTTCGCCGGCGGCCGCCGTTACGCCAGATGGCCAGTACAACGTGGGCGCTGTCACGGCAACCGCCAGTTTTCGGTTCTCCAAGTGGATGGCCAACTGGCTTGAGCTGACAGGGACGAAAATTGTCATCGGCAAGGGCGGCATGCCACACGACGATTACGCCAATATCATGGTGCCGCATGGGGCTGTCTATCTGACCACCGTCGGCTACGGTACCGGCGCGCTTCTGGGCCGCGGCATCAAGCAGGTTCGCGATGTGTTCTGGCTGGATGAATTGGGAATCGCGCAGGCCATGTGGCTGTTTGAAGTGGAGGATTTCGGCCCCTTTATCGTGGAAAGCGATATCAACGGCAATTCGCTGTTTCATCAGCACGGCGAGCAGGTCAACGCCCGCATCGATGCGCTTTACGCCGGTTTGAAGCCGCCTGCGCTGCACCGGTTTGGCGAGACCAATGATCGTAAAGACGAAGTAATGTAGGAGAGGTAACGATGAGTATTATTGATTTTCGGCTAAGGCCACCGGCTGGGCAGTTTTTGTCTACGCTCATGTATGCAAAGGGCGAGCGCCGGGACGGCTTTACCCGAACGGTTGGCTTTGAGCCGTCACCGGCGGCGCAGCAGCAGTCCATGCAGATGACCCTTGAGGAAATGGATGAAGCGGGGGTGACCCATGGCGTTGTCGTAGGCCGGCTTGCCGGCATGCTGGGCAGCATCTCCAACGACGATGTCCTGGCCTTGATGCAAGCGCATGGCAACCGATTTATTGGCGCCGCCTCCATCGACCCGACCAACAGGATCGAAGCATGCCGCAGCATTGACCAATCCATGGCTGCGGGTTTTCGCCTGATCAATATCGAACCTGGCGCCTATCCGATACCCATGTATGCCGATGATCGACGCCTTTACCCCATTTATGCCCATTGCGAAGATCACCAAATTCCCATCATCCTAATGGTGGGCGGCACGGCAGGCCCCGACCTGAGTTACTCCGACCCGATTCCGACAGACCGTATGCTGGCCGACTTTCCCAATCTGAAAGTCGTGCTCGCCCACGGCGGCTGGCCGTGGGTGACGCAGATATTGCATATCGCCTTTCGGCGCACCAATGTGTACCTGTCGCCCGATATGTATTTCTCCCGGATGGCCGGCTGGGAAGAGTATGTGAAGGCAGCCGACGGGTTCCTGGCAGACCGGATGCTCTACGCCAGTTCCTTTCCGTTTTGTCCGATCAAAGGGTATAAGGACTGGTTCGAAACCCTGCCGATACGGCAAGAGAATCGCAGGAAAATTATGGGGGAAAATGCAAGCAGGCTGCTGGGCTTGAGTAGATGAGGATGATTGCCCCCTAAACGCGTTGCTCTAACATCTGCTCATCATAGGAAAAATCATAGATATTCAAGACCTTGATACTTGCGATGGCTGGATGCAGCGGATTTAGCACAATATTACGTTCCAAGGGAAGCACTACCGAGGGGACAATAAGTCCTAACTGGCTTGCCGATTTCAGCCACTTTGTTCCAAACGACATACTGGCTCTGTCGGCAGGCAAAGAGGCCCACCCGACGGGTAATGCTTGTGGTTCGACCTCCAGATATAAGCTCGCGTCGTCCGGCAGTTCAAAGCAGGTGATTTTCAACGGAAATGTTGGACGGGCGCTGGCATGCACGAACGTTTCAAGCGCACAGATGGCCGGCGACAGGCCCATGTAAACGGCTGGTACGTCCATGTCGTTCCATCGACCGCCTTCGATCGCCGCGCCGCGGCCGGACAAATCGGTTGCCCGTTTTGCTTTTGCGACACGCCAAGCCTGCATTAAACGACTCCACCCCATTCGAGCGCGTTCAGGACGCGGCGAACCTGTTTTGCCCCTATCTCTGTTTCGCATTGCATCACGGGGCTGTTGCCGCCCAAAGCGTCGTTAGGCGCCGCCAGCCAGCGCGCTGCTTTTTGTTTGTCTTCAAAAACGTCTTCGGCCAGTATCGCGATCGAAGCTAACCGGTCCAGTCGCTCCGAGGCGACTGAGTCCAGAGGTTTCTCATCCTTTTTGCGGCGCTCATATGTTGACAATGACAGATTGAGCAAGCGCCCGATGCTTGTGGATGACATGCCGAAGGTCAATTTAGCCGCAGTGGCCCAAGATACACTCAAACCGGTCATGATGGACTGGATGCGTTGTCCTTCGCTCATCCGGGCATGGTCATGTGCCAGACGCCAGAAGGACGGTGGGGCAGGGGTTTGTTGGTTATCCCTGAGCGTACGCTGAGTTTTCATGGTAATTTATTCAATTGAAAATATTGAAAGTGTCAAATGAATTATACGCCCGTGGATGATTTTTGTCAGTTCCTCTGGCATCTGTCTGTACCGGTTAGCCCACCTAAATTTTCTGACCTTATTTCAAGCGCGATTCCTGACCATCGACTCCAACACGCCATCGCGCCTGATCAATCCATGGAACAACCCGGCGGCCAGGTGCAGTAATACCGTTGCAAACAATAAATAGGCCAGATAGCGATGGGCTGCGCGCAATACTGCAAACACGTCTGCGTTTTCCGGTGCAATGGCCGGCATAGTCCAGGTGCCGATGAGGGTGACAGGCGTGCCGCTGGCCGAGACCATCGCCCAGCCGATGAGCGGCATGGCAAACATAAGCAGGTACAGCAGCCAATGCGAGGCAAACGCGGCTCGTTTCTGCCACGCGGGCAATTGAGCCGGCAATGGCGGAGTACCCTTGATCAGGCGCACAATAAGTCGTAAGCACACGAGCAACAGAAGCACGGCGCCCAATGGCTTATGAATGGCTAACAACCAGTTGTGTCGCTCGGAAACTGAGGCGACCATACCCACCCCGATAAACAGCATCGCCAGAATCCCAGCTGCCATCAACCAATGCAGCGCTCTGGCGGCCAGACTGAAACTCGTGCCCTGGGTTTTATCAACAGAATGGTTCATTTTGAGTGCTCCGATGGGGCGGCAGAAGAGGATGGAGAGGGGCGGCTCAGGCCTTCACGGGTTCGCCGCTCGACCGAGGCGGCATAAACGGCGGATCGCGCGGGCAGCAAGGGATCGTCCGAGATTGCCATTCCTTGGGGCAGGACGGTCGGATCGAAGTTAATGTCGCGGCAAGGTCCTTGGTCCTGGGCCTGGCTTTTTTCAATCACGATCATGCCTGCATCCACCTGCCGGCGTGAATCGGGCCACGGTTTCGTGGCATCGTTGCTCGGATCGCCGGGATCGGCAACCGTCACGATCAATCGCCAGCGCAACGGTCCCTCTGACAATCGCTGACTCAGATCCTTATCCAGATAGTTCTGATCATGTTCCGGCGCAGCATCGACCGCGGCAGGTTTGCCCAGCGGTACGACGCGCCAGCGCACGTTCTGCCGGGCGCCTTCGCTATTGATAAACACAAATGCATTGAGGCTGTAGTATGCTTCAGTGGCAAAACTGGCCGATGGGCGCGCTGTCTTGACCCATTTGCGGAAATTGGCGGTTTCAGGATGAGAGGCAAAAAAGGCCTTGATCCTGGCCGGGTCCGGTTTGCCGGTTTTTGGATCGGGCGCAGTCGCTAGCTGTTGTTCATAGAAGCTTTGCGGTGTCGCAACCGGGAAAACCGGCATACTATTCATGGCGGTGCGCCACTGCTGGCCATCGGGCATGGTCAAACGCAGTGCGAAGCTGCGGATAGGCACACTGGAGTCGGGTGCATAGGGGTTGGGTCCCGGCAGTGCCAGGCGGCCAACCAATGGGGTGGTGGAGCCAGGCGAGAACATCGGTGCGCTTGACAGCGCCTGTGCCTGGCCACTGCTCTCAAAGTGACCCGTCACGCAAATCCCTTTGGCGTGATTGCGACGAAAACCTGGATGGCTCTTGCCGCCGGGTTCGAAGGTATTGGCAATGCGATCGACGGTCAGACGTTGTGGGGCGAGCCAGCCTCCTGTAAAGCCAAAGGCGGCGCCAAGGCCCAGGACGGCAACGCCGATCACGGCGAATCGTATCAGTTTTTGCCCTGCAGTCATTCCGGGCGGGCGGGTATCTTTGTTTTCCAACATCGTACTTCCCTGGCCTTGCGGCCTGTTGCACATGTGGATATAGACGACTGCGTATTTTTTTTATTCCCAAATGGAATAATATCGAATCACAAGCGTCATACAGAAGCCTTGCATTGTGTGCAATCACCCGGGCAGCATATGAACAAGCACCGAATTTTCAACCAAGAGGACAGGCAATATGATCCCCGCGCAGAGGATTTACCGCTGATGGCGGACACTGAATGCAGATGTGATGCCTCGGATGACATGTCCGATGCGTCGCTGCGCGAGCTGTTGCCCCGGCTGTACCGCTTTGCGCTGTGGCTGAGCAAAGACCCGACCACAGCAGACGATCTGGTGCAGTCAAGCATAGAGCGTGCCCTCAAATACCAGCATACCCGCAGACCAGACGGGGATTTGCGCGCGTGGCTGTTTTCCATTTTGTATCGGCAGTTCATTGATACCACACGCCACGCCAAACGCTATGCACGATTATTGGAATGGTTTCGCAAAGCCGATGATGCGCCCTCGACCGAGCGCCATGTGCAGGCCCGTGCTTCGCTGCACGCATTCGAACAGTTGCCGGAAGCGCAGCGGACCCTGTTATGGCTGGTCAGCGTGGATGGGCTCAGCTACAAGGCTGTGGCCGATATGTTTGATGTGCCGCTGGGAACCATCATGTCCCGCCTGTCCAGGGCGCGCGGCGCGTTGCGCGATGCCTGTGACGGCGAGTCCGCAAGCCATCTGAGGATATTGAAATGAATGACGATCTACACATTGACGACATGATGCGGCACGCCTACGTGGATGGGCGATTGAACGCAGAACAGCAAAAAGCGATGAGCCAATATCTTGCGGCCCACCCGCAAGAGGCGCGTGAACTGGACTCCTGGCGCAAGGACGCAGCGCAATTGCAGGCGGCATGGCAAATTGCCGAGCCGCCGTTGAATCCTGCGCTGGACCCGGCGGCTATCCGCAGGCGCTTGAAAGAACGCACAAACACGCGCTGGCAACTGGCGGCCAGCGTCTTTGTCGCGCTTTGTATCGGGGGCCTGTCGGGATGGCAGTTGCGTTCCGTACCGGCTTCGCAATTGAATTTGGCAGCTCGCCCGTTGCCCATGCAGGATGCAATTGAGGCATACCGTGTCTTTGCGGACAACCCGGCTTTGCGCGCCGATGCGCTGGCTACAGAGACGGATTTGCAGCAATGGGTGGCTGCCCATTTTTCAAATGCACAACGCTTGCCCGACCTGACCGCCAAGGGCTTTCACCCTGTTTTCGCTCGCATGTTAGTGACCGAGGAGGGCCCTGCCGCCGTCGTGATATACAAGAATGACACCGGACAGCAGACCGGGTTTTATATCCGACCGCCTGGCCCCGGCAACAAGCTGCTTGCAGAGGGGCAAAGGCAAGAAGGGCCGCTGCTCACCCGCTACTGGTCAGACCGTGGCTACAATTATGCGCTGGTCGGCAGCAGTTCCATTGTCATGAACGGTACGGGCTGATAGCCGACCGCTTTGGGGCTCGCAAATATACCGTGCCTATGAGACTTCCTGTATTTCGTATTGCCTTTGAATCGAGCCGGTTTCAACGCCCCAGCTGGATTTTTTTGTTCGTTCCTGATGGGCTTCAAAGCTTTTTTGATCCGCAAACAATTCCTCAACCGTCCACACCAATGGGTCAGCAGTTTCTTTCACTTCAAAAGCTACGCATCCGGGCTCATTTATTGTCAACAGGATGTGTTCAGGAAGAAAACGGCGGACTGATTCGGATTCTTCAAGGGTTTTACAGATTAGTTGTCCACTCAGTTTGATCACGCGTACTCCGATTTCGCACAAGGTCGAAGCCCGCCGTATCCGGCAGGCTGAGGGTAGCGATGATTTTATCTTGTTTTGCCGGTCAGCGGCCCGTGTAAGCGGGCTACAGCCATTGGTACGGTACAGGCGTCTCGGACCCTAAGGTTTTTATTGCTCAATCGTTGCTTACAGTCGGACTCCAGGCCATCCTGAAATGTACGCAACGAGTGAAGCTCGCCTGTAACGCCCAGCGCAGTCTTGCGTGTAATCAGAACTGCACTGTCGCCCCGTCTTCGGGGATCTGCACGCGATCCTGGATGCCCTTTTCCTGCGCATATGCCTTTAACTCTTTACGGGTCTGGGCCATATGGTTGATTGCATCCATATGCGTGGCGACAATCGTTGCCTGCGGGGCTACCCGAGAAGCGCGCAGCACGTCTTCCTTGCCCATGATAATGGAATCTTCAAAGTCGCTCATCATGGCATACCCGGCATTGATTACGATGACTTGCGGATCGTACTGAGCCAGCGCCTGGTCCACTTCGTCGCGCCAGATAGTGTCACCCACAAGATACAGTGTCTTGTGACCAGGCGCCTGGAAAACGACGCCCATGGCTGGGCCAAGCGCCTTGGCCACTTCTGGTACGGCATACATTTGATCTGTGCCATGTTGTCCGCCGGTCTTGCGCAGCGTTACGCCACCAAACTCGACCTTATCGGACAGGATGCGCACGTTGGTAAAGCCTTGTTTGCGAATCATTGTTGCATCGGCCTGATTCTGTGCAAAAAGCGGAATGTCTTTGGGCAGCAGTTTCTGGGCGGCCTCATCCCAGTGATCCAGATGGGTGTGGGTGATGATGACTGCATCGACGCCGGCAATGACATCCTTCTCGGACATCGGCAGTTCGACCAGCGGGTTGCGCAAGTTGCTGCGGTAGGTCCCTTCAAAACCCGGGTAGGTGCCTTTTTTGGCCAGCATCGGGTCAATTAGAAAAGTGGTGTCGGCGTACGTGATTTTTACCGTGGCGTTGCGAATCTGCTGCAACTGCACTTGTTCTGTGGTGGGGGCGGCAGTGGTTGCCTTGGTTTGGGCAAATGCAGCGCCCGTGGTCAGGCTCAGGGCCAGCGCCAGGGAACTGATGATCGTTTTCATAGACATGTAGCTACTCCGATGTATCGCTTGATTAAAGAAGAGCCTCTATTGTGTGGTCGGCAGGTATTTTGCAAAAGTGGCCTGAATGACAATAATAGATAAAAACAGGCCAAAGCATGGTTAATTTTATGGCCTGAAACAATATATAGGTTAAAATCAGGTCAATCCTCCATTCCTATCGGTTGTTTACTCATGTCCTGTATTCGCGTGGCCGTATTGGCCTTTGATGACGTCAGCCTTTTTCACCTCTCGGTTCCCGGCCTTGTCCTGGGCGCCAATAACGAGTCAGGTCCGGCTCGATACAAACTGCAGTACGTTGCTCTGACGCCTGGTCAGATACGCACTGATCAGGGGGTCATGATCGAGGTGCCGGATGGTCTGCAGGCTTTGCAGCAGGCCGATATCATTATTGTTCCCGCCTGGAGCGACCCGCAAGTGCCTGCGCCCCAGGAACTCACCACTGCACTGCGCCAAGCACACGCCAACGGCAAGCTGATCGTGGGTTTGTGTCTTGGAGCATTTGTGCTGGGCGATGCAGGCTTGCTCGATGGCAGAGAGGCGACCACGCATTGGGTGGCGCGCGACGTGTTTGCGCGGCGTTTTCCGCAGACTTTGTTTCGTCCTGACGTGCTTTATGTGGCCGATGACAACATTGTTACGTCTGCCGGCACCGTTGCCGCCATTGACTGCTGCCTGCATTTGCTGCGCGAGCATCAAGGGTACGAGGCGACAAACCATGTCGCCAGGCTGCTGGTGACGCCGCCCCATCGACCTGGCGGACAGGCGCAGTATATTGAGCGACCCGTCCCAAAACTTGCCGACAATAATCGTTTGCCTGGCGTGCTGGAATGGGCGCGCGAGCATCTGCAGGAGCCGTTGTCGCTGGATACGCTTGCCAGCGTGGCCAAGATGAGCCGGCGCACCTTCACCCGACGCTTCCGGGAAGCAACCGGCACAACCGTCAACCGGTGGCTTAATACCGAGCGGGTTGCCCGGGCACAGCATTTGCTGGAGACAACAGATTTGTCTATTGAACGCATCACAGCAGAAGCGGGCTTTGGGACAACCCTGGCCCTGCGCCAGCAATTTGCCGCCCAACTGGGCACCTCGCCATCGAACTATCGGCGCAATTTTTGCAAAACCGCGAGCGAGGCGGTGCTGGCGTAGTTGGATTTTAGCGATGCCAGGTGATATCCGGGGGAGTTTTGTTTCGCCGTAGCAGCATCATCGTACCAGCCAGTTCTCTATCTGCAGGTTGGGTACGCGCGAGAATTCCCGCTCATTGTCTGTTACCAGTATGGCTTTGATTGCCAAAGCCTGTGCCGCGATCCATGTATCGTTGGCCCCGATCGGAGTGCCCTGGCGCTCCAAATCCGCCCGCACCAGTCCGTATTGGCGACTGGTGGCAGCATCAATACCGACCAGTTGTAATTGCTGGGCCATACTTACAAGCCGCGCACGGTTGCGCTCACGATATGCACTCTTTTCTGCACCAAATTCCAACTCCCCGAGCACGACTGTCGATAAGCGGATGCTGTCAAGCGGCAGGGTTTCCAGGCGCTGTTTTACGGCGGCTTGTCCTTTCAAGGCAGCGATCAGGATGTTAGTGTCCAAAAGATAAAGCGCGGCCACGGTTTAATCATCCAATGAGGTTACCGGTTCCGCCTGGGGATCCTCCGGAGGTGAAAGGTCAATATCGTCTTTATCCATCCAAAACTCACGAAAAGCGTCTGCCGCAACGACTGGGTGATCCGGAATCAGGCGTGCCACAACTTTGCCATGACGCGTGACGGCGATTTCCTCGCCAGCCTCAACCCGGGCGAGCAGGGCCGAAAAATGTGATTTGGCTTCAACAATAGTAACGGATTTCATAGTGCATCCATAAAAATGACCATATGGTCATAATATAGAAAATCCGTGAGAGCGTCAAACAGGTGCAATAGTTAAATTCCACGTGAGCGGTCAGAGGTGCGTCCAAATCCGGCTAAAATTATAAGTCCTTGATATCATAGGCCTTGATCATGTTTTTCATAATGAAAAAACCCTTATCGATACTGTTATTATTTCCAATTCGCCAATCATACGTGGACACTGTGTGCTTCACAATGTGAGAAATTGAATATGTGAACTGCAGAAAATGCAGGATACTCGCGGCGGATGACGGCGGTATATTAAGACGCTTTCGCCAGGATCCGACCCAATATCCCCTGCAAACACCCAGCGGCAAGATCGAGATTGTCTCAGACCGTATTGCGAGCTTTAACTATCCAGACTGTACCCGCCATCCGACATGGCTAACCAAGAAGGTAATACCTACTGGGCAATTTCCCCTTTGGTTGATTGCCAACCAACCGAGTACCCGGCTGCATAGCCAGCTGGATTATGGAAAATACAGCGCTTCGCAAAAAATTTGCGGACGTGAAGTGTGCTCCATCAATCATGTTGATGCCAAAGCGCGCGGCATCATGGATGGAGATCTTATACGTCTCTATAACGAACATGGCAGTTGTCACGCCGCAGCCCGACTGTCGGAAGACCTCATGCCCGGCGTCGTGCAGTTGCCCACAGGTGCCTGGTATGATCCCGTCGACCCGCGTGCCGAGCGCCCTGAATGCCGCCATGGTAACCCCAATGTGTTAACAACAGATTTACCCACATCTGCCCTGTCGCAGGGGTGCAGCGGACAATTGGCGAAGGTTGAAATTGAACGATTGGGTCCGCAGCCAGGTCAGGTGCAGGCGTTTGTCCCTCCGGCAATTATTGCCGATTCTTAAGAGTGATAAAGGTACGTCCGGCTTGCGACTCAACGCTTAGCGCGATAAGTTCGGGAACTTTAAGGCGGGCGCCGAAGCATCAGTTGCTTATCGTGTAGTTACAGCATGTTCATTTATTTTTTCTTCCACCTGCGCCAATCGGTCTTTCCCGAAGTAAATATCGTCTCCCACGAAAAAGGTCGGCGAACCAAAAGCACCGCGATCGCACGCCTGCTGTGTGTTGTCGATCAGGCGTTGTTTGATATCGCTTTGCTGCGACAGCTCCATGATTGCTGCGCCATCGATCCCTGCCTGCTCAAGTGCGCGCAGGATGGTATCGCTGTCGGACATATCCAGTTCCTGTTCCCACATGCAGGAAAAAACAGCGTCTACATAGGTGTCGAAAACACCGAGTTTTTCTGCGGCAATGGCCCCACGCATGATTTTTAGCGTATTGACCGGCCAATAGGGGTTTCTGCGATACTGGCTCAGCTTGTGTTTTTTGATGAAACGCTCAACCTCAAGTGCGTCATAGGCTCGCTTGTTGGCGATATGCGCGAAGGCATTGGCAGGGGACTGGTTATTTGTCAGTTTGAACAGTCCGCCAAGCAAGATCGGCACATAATGAAATGTCTTTCCTGTTCTCGCTTCAATATCGGGAATCACTTTATGGCAAAAGTAAGCGTTAGGACTTCCAAAATCGAACATAAAATCAATTGAAGGGGTTTGCATGGACAATGCCTTTATTCAGGAATAATCAATTTAGAAAGAATGTCGCGCGTGAAGGTGCGACCAATATTTACCAGGTTTCCATCCACGGACGCAATTGCGTTTCGTGTGTCCAGGCATTACGCGGCTGCTGGTGAATCTGCCAATACGTTTCGGCAATGCTTTCGGGGTCCACAATGCCTTCCTGGTCTTTTAATGCATAACGCTGCGGGAAGGTTTCGCGAATAAACTGGGTATCGATGGCGCCGTCGATAATCGGGTGCGCCACGTGAATGCCCTTGGGCCAGAGTTCTCGCGCCATGCTTTGCGCCAACGCCCGCAGGCCGTGCTTGGCGCTGGCAAAGGCGGCGTAATTGGCCCGTCCCCTTAGGCTTGCTGTTGCCCCCGTGAAAATAATGGTGCCGCGTTCGCGCGGCAACATGGCCTTGGTCACTTCGCGCCCCATCAGAAAGCCCGCAAAGCACGCCATTTCCCAGACTTTCGAATAGACTCGGGCAGTGGTATCGGTAATGCTGAATTGAACGTTTGCTCCGATATTGAACACCGCTACTTCGATGGGCGCGATCGTGCTTTCGATATGCTGGACCAACTCTATCATCTGATCTTCCTTGCGGGCGTCACTGCCAAAGCCATGCGCCTGGCCGCCGTCATCGACGATCTGTTTGACCAGCGGCTCCAGCTTGTCGGCATTACGGCGTGTCATGCAGGCGATATAGCCTTCACGCGCAAAACGCCGGGAGATGGCGCTTCCGGTTGCATCTCCGGCACCCACGACGAGGATTGCTTTTTTTTCGTTCATTGTATTGACTCCTATGGTATTTAGTTATTGATCAATGCCGCAGTTGCGCCAGTGCACCTATTTCGATCATCATCTATTTCCTGTGCGTCTGGGCTGGGCGCATGAAAGGTCGCACCCGCCACTGTATCCTTCGATCATCTTGATCGCGCCATGCATAGGTTACTCCCATGGCCATGGTATCTATGGTTTGCTTTAATCATAACCGCCGCTGCCTAATAATTCTTAATCGGCATGTTGATTTTAAGCAGGACAGTGCTTTTGCGGTGAAAGCATATGCGTCGTGCCGCGAAGCGGCACAAAAAAAGCGCCAAAATTGGTATGATTTTCGGCGCTTGGGTGCTGGCGCGGTGCACCAAACACCGTTGGCATTTTCTCTGTATCTGTTGCCTGTCTGTCACTGTGTCGACGTATACAAAATTTCTTTAATGAATTTTTCTACAGCGCGCGAGGCTGCTGTCAATGGATGCTGCCTGGATGTAGCGATCCAGGTGGTTTGCTGCACGCTTGGGCTGCACAAGTGACGAGCGGTTAACTGGTTGTTGCTGATGGCTTTGACGTAGGTGCCTGCAGGGGACAGGGTGAGAAGACCGGACGCTAGCATGGCTTCCTGAATCAGCGACGAGGTGCCGGCCTCCAAGGCAATATTGAGCGAGATTCCGTGATTGGCCGCAGCACCAAGGATGTGGTCTGTAAGACTATTGGGGCGAGCTGGCATGGCGATTGGAATTGCCTGCAGAACATTAAAGGGAATATCCTTCTGCCGAAACAAGGGGTGATCGGGCGTGCCTATGACTGATACCTGTCCACGCATGAGCGGGTCGGCATAAACCGGTCGGGCGCCGCCGTAGCGATTGAACACGCCAATATCAACACGCCCCGAGCTTAGCCATTCCTCGACCTGCCCGCTATAGGCTTCCAGCATTCGCAACCGGATGCCCGGATGCGTTGATTGCAGACGGCGTACCAGGCTGGATGCCAAATGGCGCGACACCAATGGAATGACACCAACCGTGACGTCTCCTGATAATTGAGCCCGGGTATCAGACACCAGAGCATCAAAAGCTTCCAGTTCGGCTATCAGGGATTGAACGCGCGGCATGATGCGTTGCCCAAAATCGGTCAACGCGACGCCACGACCGTGGCGATGAAAGAGTTTTTGGCCTAAACGGCTCTCCAGACCGGCCACCCGTCTGCTCAATTGGGATTGCGAGACGCCCATCGAAATGGCGGCACGCAAGAAACTACCATGGCTGGCTACCCGGATAGCGGCTTTCAAGCCTGCAACTGCGATGGAGGAGTCGACTGTATCGGCCATATCGGGCTGTTTTTCCTGTTTGTTTTGGGCTTCGGTCAGAATTGCATAAATCACATATCTGATATCCCGAAACTACGCATTCATCATATATGAAAGGCCCTAGAATCGTCTACAGATTACAACTTCCAGGGAACAAGCATTTTGACTTCTGACAACGCTCACGGCCCGCTAAATGGTCTACGTATTCTTGATTTGTCGACGGTTATAGCAGGGCCATATGCGTCGACGTTGCTGGCAGACTTGGGGGCAGAAGTCCTTAAGGTGGAATTGCCCGGCATAGGCGACGGCCTGCGCGCCTTGGCGCCGCACAAGAATGGCGTTCCCCTTTGGTGGAAAGTGACGAATCGCAACAAGCGCGGTATAACGCTTGATCTGCGCAAGGCGGGCGCGAAAACCGTGCTGGAACGACTTTTGCCAGAATTCGATGTGATCGTCGAAAACTTCAGGCCTGATACCCTGGACCGCTGGGGTATCACCAGGGACTGGATGCATGGTATTAACCGACGTCTCATCATCTTGCGTGTAACAGGCTTTGGGCAGACAGGTCCGTATCGTAACCGTCCTGGTTTCGCGCGCGTTTTCGAATCAATGAGCGGTTTTACCCGCATGTGCGGCGAAGAGGGGGGCAGTCCAATGCATCTGGGCTATCCCGTCTCGGACGCGGTGGGTGGTTTGTTTGGCGCGATCGGTATCCTGGCTGAACTCAGTCGGCTGCGCGCGCAACCGGATAGCAATGGGCAGGAAATCGATGTCTCCGTTACCGAAGCCATGTTACGGACCCTGGATTTTCTCGCCATCGAATATGACCAGTTGGGAGCAACGCGGGTCGGTTCGGGCAATTTGAGTCAGTACGCGGCGCCCGGCAATATTTATCGCACTCAGGATGGCAAATGGGCGTCCATTGCGGCATCCACCCAAAGCATTTACGAGCGGCTATGCCATGCCCTGGATCTGCAGGCTTTGTTGGAGGATCCCCGCTTCGTAGACAATCCCACGCGTGTCATTCATCGAGAGGTGCTGGATGGCATGCTTTCCGAGCGCATCGCTAGCCTGACACTTCAGCAGTTGCAGCAACGGCTGGATCGCGCACATGTCGGGTTTTCGCCAATTTACGATGCCTCGGATGTCATGGCTGACCCGCATTTTCAGGCACGCGAAGCCATCGTTACTGTAGTTGACGACGAGCTGGGGCCCGTGCGTATGCAGTGTGTTGTACCGCGCTTTTCCGAAACGCCAGGGAAGGTTCACAGCACGGGGCCTGGTATCGGCCAGGATAACGAGGCCGTGTATGCCTCGTTGGGTTTTAACGATCAGGAAATTGAAGAAATGCGCCATCAGGGCGTGATATAGACGGCAGCAGAACGAGGTCAGGTCTAACAACAACTGAAGGAGACTAGTGATGAAAAGGCTGATTTTTTGCCTATTGATGGCGATGGCGGCTTCAATCGCCCAGGCACAAAGCGATAAGGTAAACAGGATTATTGTTGGGTTTCCTCCAGGGCAGGCGACAGACCAGGTTGCACGCCTGCTTGCGCAGGAACTGTCACGCGAACTGCAGGAAAATTTCATCGTGGAGAATCGACCAGGCCAAGGCGGCAGCGTGGCCCTGGCGGCGCTCAAACGCAGTGAACCAGATGGTAGCACCATGGTACTGGCAGCGCTGGCTTCTCTCGTGGTCAATCCCCATCTTTATAAAAATGTGGGCTATGCGACACTCAGTGATTTCGAACCTGTTGCGTTAGTGGCGGATCTCCCCATGCTGTTGGTGGTCAATCCCAAATTGCCCGCACATTCCTATCAGGAACTGGTCAACTATGTGAAAGACCACCCGGGTAAACTGAACTATGCATCGTCTGGGAACGGCACGCTGTCGCATTTGGGAATGGAAGAACTTAAGCAGCATACAGGGATGAAAATCGCGCATATACCCTATTCCGGCAGTGCTCGCTCGATGGCAGACGTGGTCGGCGGCGGGGTTCAGGCAGCCATCGATACTGTAGCCGTTACCCAAACACAGATACGCGCCGGCAATTTACGGCTTTTGGCGACGACTTACTCTGAAAGGTTGCCGGCCTTTCCGGACATACCGACAATCGCCGAACTGGGTGTGAAGGACTTTAGGCTCAGTGCATGGCTTGGCCTGATGATGCCTAAGGGCGTGCCGCAGGATCGCGTGGCCAGGCTGAACAATGCAGCAATGAAGGTAATACAGTCAGAAGCGGTGCGCAACAAGTACGCCGCGTTAGGCGCAGTGCCGCGCACGATGCCAACCCCGGAGTTTCGCCGATTCATGGCAGCGGAATACGAACGCTGGGGAAAGGGCGTGCATCAGGCAGCTTTGACAGTTGACTAGGAGTGCAGCAGCATGGGCACAAGCTTAAAACCGAGCGCGTGGCGACGGTCAACGACACAAGGTTAAATCGTAATATCACAGGAGCGAAAATGTTTAACGCATTGGTAATAGATAAGGACGAAAAGGGGTATCGAATTGTCCAGACCCGACTGGACACTGCACAACTGCCCGAAGGCGACGTCCTGATCGACGTTCAGCATTCCACGTTAAATTACAAGGACGCCCTGGCCATCACCGGTAAGGGGCCGGTTGTCCGTCAATTCCCTATGATTCCGGGCATAGACTTGTCCGGCACCGTGCGGGAAAGTAGACATCTCGATTTCAAGGCAGGCGATACCGTCATTATGAATGGATGGGGCGTGGGCGAGACGCATTGGGGCGGGATGGCACAGAAGGCGAAAGTGCAAGGCGAGTGGTTGATCCGGCGGCCAGATGCCATAACATCCGAGCAGGCGATGGCTATCGGCACGGCGGGCTATACCGCCATGCTTTGCGTTATGGCGCTGCAAAAACATGGCCTTGAGGCCGGCGACGGCGACATCCTGGTTACTGGAGCAGCGGGCGGTGTCGGCAGTGTGGCGGTGGCGTTACTGAGCACGCTCGGCTACCGTGTCGTGGCATCTACCGGCCGGCCCGAAGAGGCGGATTACCTCAAGCGTCTGGGCGCCGCAGAGATTATTGACCGCAATATACTGAGCGCGCCCGGCAAACCGCTGGCCAAGGAGCGCTGGGCGGGCGTCGTCGATAGTGTGGGCAGTCATACGCTTGTCAACGTCTGCGCGGGCACGCGATATGGCGGCATCGTGGCTGCTTGCGGCTTGGCGCAAGGCATGGATTTTCCGGCCACTGTAGCACCGTTCATTTTGCGTGGCATTACCCTGGCAGGCATTGACAGTGTGTATTGTCCTCGCAAACATCGCCAGTTTGCCTGGGATTCAATTGCTCGCGATCTCGATCCTGCCAAACTTGCGGTGATCGGCCAGAAAATCATATCGCTGGAGCAGACAGTTGCATTGGCCAGTGAATTATTAGCTGGAAAAGTACGGGGCCGCGTGGTGGTGGATGTGAATCGCTGAATGGTCTGGCGTGGCGTCGACGGGCAGCTCGCGATGAATAACGGGTTTATCCGGATTGGGGGCCAGCAGGGCTTTGTTACGCAACCTTCCATACCGGATGTCTTTTCTGCCGGCGATGTTCAGGACAGTGTGTACCGGCAGGCAATCACCAGTGCAGGGACCGGCTGCATGGTGGCGCTGGATGCGCAGCGTTGGTTAGAGAGCCAGTAACAGATCGTCAAGCCTGTAGTAGAAGCGGTCGCGATGTCTTGACAAATGCGCATACTTTTTATATGACGGTGCGGGGGGCCAGCAAGTTTAGATCGCTGGCATGTCTGCCTACAAATTGGTCGTAGTGAATTCTCGGAAAATGTTCACGGTTACAATATTTTATTCATATTTTTGCCGTTATCTGAAAATTTTATTCACACATAGGGCAGATGTCTGCGTCCCATTAGTACTTCGTGCTTGGTTAGTATAGACGTTAAGACTTATTACCCAGAAAGCTTGGGGCTTTTGGCTTGTTTACAGCATATCCAAGTCTTTTGAAAGGCTCATTGCGAAAAAAGATTGAATACATATTAGCAAGCATGGTATCCCCCCCTACGGACGGAAGTTCCCGTCCAAAAAGAAGAGAACCGCTTGGTGGTCTGAGCTGCCACGGTGGACTGAAATCGAGAGCATAGGTGCCTCGGTATGTTTGTGATGTCCCTGTTTCAGAAGAGCGAAGATCGATCGACTTTATTAAAGCAATGTAGCTACTTCGGCGACGAGCGATCTTAGCCACCGATGTGCAGGGTCATTGCGATAGCGGACATGCCACGCCATTTCTAGTGGAAAGGTCCCAAGATCAACCGGGGCGGGGATGACTTTTAATCTCTGATCTCGCTCTAGCTTGCGACAAATCAGACTGGGCAATGTTGCGCAGTAATCAGTGACCGCAATCATCTCTGGTACGGTGAGAAAATGAGTAACTGAAATGGCAACCTCACGCTTCAAATTATGCCTCTCCAGAGCCTGAAAAAGGCCCACTCGTAGGCGGCCAGAAGGCAACACGTTTACGTGTTTGAGACTTTCGTATTGCTGCCGAGAAATACTGGTTCCAATGCTTGGATGATCTGCGCGAACAACGCAGGAAAGACTTTCATCCATGAGATGCTGGACAATGAGATTGTCTGGTGGATCGACAATTCGTCCGAGAACCATAGCGGTGTTGCCGGAGATGGCTCCGGTTTCAGACAGATCGTTGCCGAAGTTCGTAAAGCGTAGTTTGATACCAGGCGCTAGATCGCGGAGCTTCGCGACAAGTGCCGGCATCAGCGTGAGCTCCGCATAGCTATTAGGTGCTAGGGTGAATTGCCGGTCGGCGTCTGCGGGCCGAAATTGTTGCTGATTGACAATCAGATTATCCAATTGAGCGAGCGCCGCTTCCATCTGCGGGGCGATCTCTTCGGCAAGCGGCGTAGGCCTTATGCCGTACCGTTCTCGAATGAATAGCGGGTCTCGAAGCATATCACGCAGGCGATTTAGAGAATTGGAAAGTGCCGGCTGAGTAATACCCAATCGCACGGCAGCTCTCGTTACGCTTCGCTCTTCCATTAGTGCCATGAATACGGGCAACAAGTTCAAATCGTATTTCATGCAGTTATTATCACAGATCAATATCTAAAATAAAAGAAATAAATTTCTGAAATATGTGCAGAGGTGTCATCATTCACTCGTCGAGCAACACAACGGCTTTAATGAAAAATATATTCCGAAAGTAACGGCTTATCCAAATATATCTCATAAGGATCAAAACGATGAAAGTTCTCCTAGTACTCACCTCACACGACACTCTCGGCGATACCGGCAAGAAAACGGGCTTCTGGCTCGAAGAACTGGCCGCACCTTACTACGTATTCAAAGAGGCTGGTGCTGATATCACCCTTGCGTCTCCCAAGGGCGGCCAGCCGCCTCTTGACCCAAAGAGTGACGAGCCGGCGTTTCAGACTGAGTCGACGCGGCGTTTCAGCGCTGACGAAGCTGCCAAGGCGCAGCTGGCTCAAACCGTCCGACTGGAAACCGTCGACCAGAAGGACTTCGACACAGTCTTCTATGCAGGCGGTCATGGGCCAATGTGGGATCTCGCTGAAGACTCACATTCGATCAAATTGATCGAATCCTTTATTGCTGCGGGCAAGACCATTTGTTTGGTTTGCCATGCGCCGGGCTCCTTGCATCGTGTTAAAAACGCTGACGGATCGCCATTCGTTCAAGGCCGGCATCTCACCGGCTTCACCAACCGAGAGGAAGAATCTGTTGGTCTAGCACAGGTTGTGCCATTCCTTGTTGAGGATGAGCTCGTTAATCTCGGAGCAATCTTTTCCAGGGTCAAGGATTGGGGCGCTCACACAGTGCTCGACGGTCAGCTTCTCACCGGCCAAAATCCAGGATCATCGGTCGAAGCGGCGCAGACTTTGATCGCCGTCCTGGCTAAAAATAAAGACGAATGATCAAACTGAGGCTCTTCACACCGCTCGCTGATGTTTAAATTAGTGTTTTCGAGTGCTGAGCTGGTATCGAACCATCCACTGCATGTGCCTAAACGAGCCTTGCTCGATTACAGTCATCGGCTCGTCTGGGTACCTATTGTTCTTAGTTCGTCAGCGCGCGACCAAGGTGTGTTTCGTTAGACCCTACCTTCAAGATAACCTTCACCTCTGACCAATTCAACGCGGCTTACTCCGCAATCATTGCAAAAAAGGAGATATCACCATGAGCACGATCACGACCAAGGATGGCACCAACATTTTTTTTAAGGACTGGGGGCCGCGCGATGGCCAGACCATTGTTTTCGCTCATGGTTGGCCTCTGTCATCGGATGCCTGGGACGCTCAACTTCTCTATTTTGGCAAGTTGGGGTTTCGGGTCATCGCCCATGACCGCCGTGGTCATGGGCGGTCCGACCAGCCCTGGGACGGCAATAATATGGACCAGTATGCGGATGATCTGGCCGAATTGATTGAAAAACTGGACTTGAAGAACGCTGTGCTGATTGGCCATTCAACAGGCGGCGGTGAAATTGCTCATTACATCGGGCGCCATGGCACCAGGCGTGTAGCGAAGGTGGTGCTGGTCGGCGCGGTTCCTCCACTGATGTTGCAAACTGATGACAATTCAGAAGGAACGCAGCTCGAGGCCTTCGATGGCATCCGCTCGGGCGTGGCAAGCAACCGGTCACAGTTCTACTACGATCTGACTCTACCTTTTTACGGCTTTAATCGTGAAGGATCCCAAATCAACGATGGCTTCCGGGAAAGTTTTCGTCTGCAGGGTCTCGCCGGCGGCATCAAGGGCCAGTACGATTGTATCCACGAATTTTCCGAGGTTGACTACACAGCGGACTTAAGAGCGATCGATAAGCCGACACTCATTGTTCACGGTTCCGACGATCAAATCGTGCCAATCGCTGCTTCTGCTCTCAAAGCAGCCAAGATCGTTAAGCACTCAGTGCTGAAGATTTACGAAGGAGGCAGTCACGGGCTAACACAGGTGGAAGCCGAACGCTTCAACGCTGATGTTCACGCCTTCATCACCGCTTGAGGACAACTGGCAGGGTACAGTGTGCTGCACAGTACCCTGCGGTGGGCCATACGCTGATGCCCAGGCCGCTATCTCCCAGAAACACATGCACAGCGTAAAGATAAACGGCTCGGCATGTGGAACATGGTCATTTCTGATGGCCGGTTGAGCGCACACTGGCCCCATTTGATGCTTCGTCGGTGTCGATCTGAATACGTAATTTAATTTCTATTTGACTGGGGATGATGTCGGACTTGGTGGCGTAATAAATGATGGTCAAGACCAGTAACGAGAGAGTAACAATCCAGCCATAAGGCTGAATGAATAAGCAGAGTACGGCAAATAAGAATATAAACATTAACGCCCCGTTCCATGCCAATCCTGGAATAAAAAATTTAGGATCTCCGAAAGCGCAAGGCCATAGCCATCTCTCTCTTATAGGTGCGAATAGCCGACTTGTTCCGGTTTGGTGTCCGAAGCGCATTCGGTTTTGTTGTGAAAGGCTGTCTGAATATTGAGAATGTTGAAACGAAAAGCCATCTAAATTGTGGCAATTTAGGTGGCTTTTTCTCAAAATTAGAAGAACTTAAGGGAAAATAAAAATCGACTGACTTTATTCTTTACTTCAACATCGGAATAGTGAAATTCGCCTTACTCCACCGTCACACTCTTGGCCAGATTCCTTGGTTTGTCCACATCCGTTCCACGCACCACCGCAGTGTGATACGACAGCAGTTGCAGCGGGATGGTATGCAGAATCGGAGACAGTTTTCCGTAGTGTTCTGGCATGTGAATCAGGTGCATGCCTTCGCTGGCCTTGATTTTTGAATCGCTGTCGGCAAACACATACAGCTCGCCACCGCGCGCGCTCACTTCTTGTATATTGGATTTGAGTTTTTCTAGCAGCTCGTCGTTCGGTGCGATGGTGACCACCGGCATTTGTTCTGTCACCAGTGCCAGCGGGCCGTGTTTCAGTTCGCCTGCAGGATAGGCTTCAGCGTGGATGTAGCTGATTTCCTTGAGCTTGAGCGCGCCTTCCATGGCAATTGGATAATGCATGCCGCGTCCCAGGAACAGGGCGTTTTCCTTGCTGGCAAAACGGTCGGCCCAGGCCATGATCTGTGGCTCCAGCGCAAGGACGGCGCCAATCGCGGTAGGCAGGTGACGCAGTTGTTTGATGTACTGGTTCTCTTGTACATCGTTCAACCGGCCTTTGACTTTGGCGATGGTCAGCGCCAGCAGGAACAGGCCAACCAGCTGGGTGGTAAAGGCTTTGGTCGAGGCAACACCAATTTCCACGCCGGCTCGGGTAAGGAAATTGAGTTTGCATTCACGCACCATGGCGCTGGTCTGCACGTTGCAGATGGTCAGCGTGTTTTCCATGCCCAGTGTGCGCGCATGCTTGAGCGCGGCCAGTGTATCGGCCGTTTCGCCAGACTGGGAAATGGTAATGACCAACGACTTGGGGTTGGGTACGCTATCACGGTAGCGATATTCGCTGGCGATTTCTACGTTCACTGCGATTTTGGCAATGGACTCGATCCAGTACTTGGCGGTCAGGCCGGCGTAATAGCTGGTGCCGCAAGCCAGGATCAGAATGCTGTCTATTTCCTTGAAGATTTTTGCAGCATCATCGCCGAACAGTTCCGGCTCGATGGATTCGATACCGTCAATGGTATCGCCCACGGCGCGAGGCTGTTCGAAGATTTCCTTTTGCATATAGTGGCGATAGGGGCCCAGTTCAGCGGCGGCGGTGTGAGCGTGCACGACATTGATCTTGCGTTCCACGGCTTTGCCGTTGATGTCTACAATCCAGACCTTCTGCAACTGCAGGTCAACCACGTCGCCATCTTCCAAATAGACGATTTTGTCGGTGGTGCCGGCCAGCGCAAGGGCATCGGAAGCCAGGAAATTTTCGTTTTCTCCGCGACCAACAATCAACGGCGAGCCGTGGCGTGCACCGACTACGCGATGCGGTTCATCGTGACAGAATACGGCAATGGCGTAGGCGCCAGTCAGGCGGCGAACGGTTTGCTGTACGGTTTCGAACAGGTCGCCGTTATACAGATGGTCAATCAGGTGGGCAATCACTTCAGTATCGGTCTGGCTTTCGAAAACGTAGCCGTGGCCCTTGAGTTCATCACGCAGTTCGTCATGATTTTCAATGATGCCGTTGTGAACCAGTGCGATACGCGGTTTGCCGTTGGCAGGACCAGAAAAATGCGGGTGAGCATTGCGCGTGGCAGGCACGCCGTGCGTGGCCCAGCGGGTATGCGCAATGCCGGTAAAGCCGGCGATATGATCTTCGCTGATCTGGGTTTCGAGTTCCGATACGCGTTGAGTGCTGCGGGTGCGGCGCAGTTCGCCGTCCATATGCACCGCAACACCACAAGAATCGTAACCGCGATATTCAAGCCGTTTGAGGCCTTCGACAAGAACTGGTGTGATATTACGTTGCGCCACAGCGCCGACAATTCCGCACATGCGTTTACTCCATTTATTCTGAATAGGAAAAGCGTATTGTGCACCTCAAGTGAAGAAATTAATGTTCTAATTTGTAGTTCATATGAAATATTCATTCATTAATCAATAGAAACGATGTTATATTTCATTTTGACTGCTGTATGAAATTATATTTCATTACAAAGCTGTAATAAGACACAAATGTGTTGTTGCCCGCTCACATTGAATAAGGTAGTCGGCACTTCGAAAGTGTGTTTTCAAGGAAAGAAATGGAACTTGATGAACTGGACAAACGCATTTTGCAGCAACTGCAGAAGGATAGTGGCCTGACCAACCAGGCGCTGTCCGAGCGGGTGCACGCTTCGGCGCCTACTTGCTTGCGACGCGTACGCCAATTGCACGCGCATGGCATTATCCAGAAAACAGTGGCGATCGTAGATCCTGCCCTTGTGGCTACCACGCTGACGGCGATTGTTGAAATTACGCTGGATGTGCAGACGGCAGAAGCCTATAGCGATTTTGAAGAGCGCGTGACCCAGGAGCAGAGCATTCTTCAGGCCTACCGGGTATCCAGCGGTCCCGATTTCGTATTGATTGTGCAGGTCCGCGATATGCCGGCCTATCATGCCTTGGTTCATCGCTTTTTTACTGCGCAGAAAAATGTGCGGAACGTGCGCAGTTTCTTCTCGGTTCATCGCAGCAAGTTTGAAACGCAGATTGCCATTGATTGAGGTGCGATATACAGCAAGAGCGTCGTGCAGCAATGATGGTTATGCGTCAATGAAGCGTAATCTGACTCCATGGCGATGGAGACCAATGGCGCTGCTGCAGCCTGAATGATGCAGGCTGTGTCGGCCATAAGGGCAGGGAGATTAGCACCTATTTTCAGCACCCAATGAGGCGATGGGTACACCGCCATGCACGATCCGTGGGACGCTATCGGGCCTGGCCGGTCAGTTGCTCGAACTGCGCCAGATAGCGCGCGCTCATGCGGCCAGTATCATGATGGTCCTGCACGTATTGCCATGCCTTGTCAGCGCGTGATCTGGCCTCTATGGGGTGTGCCAGCGCCTGTTGCAGGGCTGCGGCCATTTGCTCATCATTGCCGGTCTCGCATAGGTAGCCGCGTTCATCGTCCAGCAGTTCGGCCAGCCCGCCGGCGTTGGTCGATACCACGGGTATGCGCAATGCGAAAGCGTCCAGTACGCTGCTGCCCAGCGCTTCTTCGCGGCTGGCCATGACAAAAATATCGAACAGGCTATATAAGTCTTCTATATTCTGGCGAAAGCCCGCCAGGTGATAGACCTGTTGCAGGCCGTGTTCCTGGATCAGCGCCCGGGCCTGCTCAGAGCAATCGCCCTCGGCGCCAAAGTGCAGAAAAATAAAGTCTTGGCGCAGCGCGTGCAGGCGGGCGATGGCGCGAATTAGGGTGAGCGGGTCCTTGACGGAAACCAGCGCGGCGCTGGTAGCCAGCACTTTTTTGTTGCCAATGGCAAATTCGTCACGCACCTGCTGCGCATGCGCTGTGTTGATCTGTCTGGGCTCGATCGCGCTGGAAATCAGGATGGGATTGATCCCCAGCCGGCGTGGCTCGGCCGCAGCCATTTGGCTGATGGCCACAAACAGATCCGCCTTGCGCCACTTGCTTAGGGTGCGCCATTGTCGTTGTGGGTTGACGGGCAGGGAGGTGCGGCGGGTAAATACCAAGCGCGCCTTGCCGAAAAAACGGCGCGTGATGGCGGCCCAGGTAAGCGAACCGGCGGTTTGCACATGGACAATGTCGAAATCACGGGCATGCCGCAGCAGATACCATGCCTGTTCAAACGGCCGCTGGCGTGTCACAACCGTAAAGTGTTCCTGTTGTGCCGTCTGCGCCAGTGGCTGGCCGTCGCGGGCCAGCAGGCTCACTTGGTGGCCAGCATCCCGGAACGCTCGCATGCAGTAGAGCGTCTGGCGTTCACCGCCACGCCAGCCTTTTTCGAAATTTACTTGCAGGATTTTCATGATGACTATGTTTGTGAACAATCAGCGCGGCGGCTTGGCCTGCCGGGTGCGGGACCACAGGCAGGCATATTTATTGAAGACCGATTGGGCAGCCATGACTGACAGCAAAAAGCCGGCCCTGCCATCCAGTATGCCCAGGCGCAGGAAATAGGTTCTGCAAAAACGCGCGACGGCATGCAGGGTGGCGGTTGCCAGCGATCCCTTTTTACCGGCGCAGGCCCGCTGTTCTGCCCAGGCGATGGCGTAGCCTGCCGATTTGCGCAAATGCGCATCGACGGTGGCATAGGTAAAGTGCAACAGGTCACCCTGCAGCGTTGCAAGTTGCGCCCCAGGGGGCAGTACGAGCGACTCATGCACCAGAGCATTGTCGTATTGCGTCAGGGTCCGAGGGTGCAGTCGTTCAACGTGGCCTGGGTACCAGCCGCAATGACGGATAAATTGGCCAAACGCCCAGGACAATCGCGCCACCTGATAAATGGTATTGGGCGCCGGGTTCTGCAGCACGGCTTCAATGCTGGCACGCAACTGCGGCGTGACGCGTTCGTCAGCATCCAGCCACAAGATCCAGTCGGCGGTAACATGCGTTTGCGCGCGCTGTCGTTGCGGACCGAATCCCGGCCAGTCGGTGCTGGTGTAGAAAGCCTGCGTGTAACGGCGGGCAATCTGTTCGGTGGCATCGGTGCTGCCCGAGTCCAGGATCACGATTTCATCGACCCAGCCGGCGACCGAATCCAGGCACGCGGCCAGGTTTTGCGCTTCGTTCTTTACGATCAGCGCAACGGCCAGTGTGACGCGTCGAGTGGGATGGGCTGCTTCAGCAGGCATCGGTGTCGAGACCTTTTACATAGCGGAACAGGTTGATGATAACGGCGATTATAACCAGCGAGCTGGCAAAGCCCATCACATACATGGGTCCACGTACCGGATCGACGTGAAAACTGATGGCCACGCAAGCTGCGCCAATACCCTGGCCGAACAGACGTGTGGTTGCCTGTACGCCACCGGTGGCGCCGCTGCGCTTCAAGGGCGTGGACAGCAGCATGGCGCGGTTATTGGGCGTTTGGAAAAAGCCAAAACCCATGCCGGCCACAAACATGGGCGCAACGTAATACCACAGGGAAATATCGGCAGGCAGCGCCATCAGGGCAATGATGCCGATGGCCATCAGGGCGGCGCCAATACCAGCCAGCAATGATGCCTTGAAATAGCGGCAGAGCTTTGCCGACAGCGAAGCAATAACGACACTGCCTACCGGCCAGGCCCCGAACAGCAGGCCGACCTGTTGCAGCGGCATGCCCAGATTGTGTTGATAATAAAACGGCAGCGCCAGCATGGATATCATCTGCGCGGTAAAGGTGAGCGCAGAGACGATCACGGCGTATTTGAATATCGGGTAGCGGAACAGATCAACCGGCACCAATGGCGTTGCCTGCGGCAATGAGCGTCGAATCAGCACATAGCCGCTGACCGCAGCCAAGCCAAGCATGAACAGGCCCCGCCCGGGATTGCGGCCGATGGCATCCAGGCCGATCAGCAGCAGCGCAAAGGTGAAAATATTCAGTACGGCGCTCAGGTAATCGAAGCGACCTTTGCTGCGTGAGGCCGCCTCTGGCAGATAGCCGGCGGCATACATGGCAAACAGGCAGATAGGCACGGTAAAGCCGAAGATCCATTGCCACGAGGCGACAGACAAAATGGCAGCGCCAACCGAGGGGCCAACCACGGACATGACGCCAACCGTCATGGCGTTGATGCTGATGCCCGCCGCCAGCTTGTGAGCCGGATAAATGTGGCGCACCAGGCCGCCAAACAGGCACATCATGGATGAGGCCCCCAGTCCTTGCAGCATGCGGGCGGCCACCAGGCTATGCAGGTTGCCGGAAAACGCGCATAGCAGGGAGGCAATCGTAAAAAGCGCAAGCCCCAGTCGGAACATGAGCTTGAAACCGACGCGCTCGGCCACCGCCGACAATGGCAGCAAGGTGGCCATCACTGAAATCGTATAGGCGTTGACGATCCAGATGGAATCGGCCTCAGCGACATTCAGTTCCCGTGAAATCGTCGGCAGGGCGATGTTGGCGATATTGGCGTCCAGTACCGTGACGCCAATGCAGCACAGTAGCGCCCCCGCGGCCCATTGGCGAGCCGGGGCCGGCAGGCCGGTGGTGTTCCTGGGGGCCGGCCCCGGGGCTGGCTTGTCGGGATTGCGGGAGGGGGCTTGGTTCATGCCATCAATCTTGTTTCTTTGCCGGGCGTGTCCAGTTCTCCACGGTTGTCTGGCGAGTGCGCGATAGCGTGAGTTTGTCGGCAGGCGCGTCCTTGGTCAGCGTGGTGCCGGCGCCCAGTGTTGCTCCTTTGCCGACGGTGACCGGTGCGACCAGTTGCGTATCCGAGCCAATGAACGCGCCATCTTCAATAATGGTTTTGAATTTGTTTACGCCGTCATAATTGCAGGTAATGGTACCCGCGCCAATATTGACCTGGGCGCCGATATCGGCATCGCCCAGGTAACTCAGGTGGTTGGCTTTGCTGCCCTTGCCAAGTGTGGTCTTTTTGAGTTCGACAAAATTGCCTACGTGAGACTCTGCTGCCAGCTCTGTGCCCGGGCGCAGTCGTGCATAAGGACCAATCTTGACGTTCTCGGCAGCATTGGCCTGTTCCAGATGGCTAAATGCCTCTACCTGCGTGCCGGCGCCCAGCGTCACATTGCGCAGAACGCAGTGCGGTCCCACGCGCACACCGTCGGCCAGGGTGACTTTGCCTTCAAAGACGCAGCCAACATCAATAAACACATCGCGTCCGCATTCGAGCGTGCCGCGCAGATCAAAGCGGGCCGGGTCGGCCAATGTTACTCCTTGGATCAGCAGGCGTTGCGCCTGCTCAGCCTGCCAGGCTCGCTCCAATTGTGCCTGCTGCACGCGGCTGTTGACACCCAGCGTTTCCCAGTTGGCATCGGGCTGGGCGGCACTCACGGGAACATTGTCCTGGACCGACAGCGCAATGGTATCAGTCAGATAATATTCGCCCTGCGCATTATTGTTGTTGATGCGACCCAGCCAGTCTTTCAGCTTGGCGGTGGGGGCCGCCAGAATGCCGGTGTTGACCTCACGGATTTTATGCTCCTGCTCGGTTGCGTCCTTATGCTCGACAATCCGCTGCACCTGGCCACTCTCGTTGCGCACGATGCGTCCGTACCCGGTCGGGTCCTGCAGCGTTTCGGTCAGCACGGCCATGCCATCGGCGCGCGCTTGCAGCAGGCGCTTTAATGTGGCCGGTTGCACCAGGGGCACGTCGCCATACAGTACGATGGTGGTATCGGCGTCCTGTTCGCCACCAACCAGCAGCGGCAGGGCTTGCTGGACTGCGTGGCCAGTGCCGTACTGGGGTAGTTGCAGGGCATATTCGATGTCGGTCTGATCGGCAAAGGCTTTCTTGACTGCGTCGGCGCCATGTCCGACCACGACGATAATGCGATCAGGGGACAATTGTCGGGCGCTATCAATGACCAGGGCCAGCATGGGCTTGCCTGCCAGTGTATGCAACACTTTGGGCAGATCCGACTGCATGCGTTTACCCATACCTGCTGCGAGAATGACAATATTTAACATAGATAGAGGTGTCGTAAAGTTTGAAACTGGTTAAGGGGAACGATAGAAAATGGGGAAGTGATCATGCCTTCCCCGTTATTCGTTATTGTAAGTATCAGGAACTGCGGCGTCCTGCAGTGCTGCGTTTTGCTGCAGGCCGGCTGGCTGCCGCGCGTTTTCGGCTCGCCGGCTTGACCGGCTCCTGCGGCTCTACCGGTTCATCGGGTTCGGGACCGGGCGGCGTCTTGACGGGGGAGGGCTCTTTGTGCATTGCCTGGGTGGCCTGGGTCGCTACCTGGGCCAATTGAGCAAACTGCCCCTGCAGCATGTCCCACCAGGCCTGCGATGCCTGGTTGACCGAGTCTTTGGCAAAATCGGTGTTGCCGTTAGCTGCAGTGTTTTCTTTGCGATCAGCGGTGGTTGTGCGGGAGGACGTTGCGGCATCGGGCTGCGCCGATTTTTTCAAGCCGAACAGGTCGTCCAGCGAGCGATCCTGGTTCTGCGTCTGCAGGGTGTCAACAAATGTTTTCAGGGTGTGCATGCTGGCACGTTGGATTTCCAGTCCTTGAATGG
>NZ_JBQEAU010000033.1:0-37006 GCF_052108595.1 Advenella sp. | reverse complement strand
CACATCACCGTGAATGCGGTGGCGCCCGGTTACATTGCCACGGAGTTCAATGAGGCGCTGCAAAACGATGAGCCCTTTAACCAGTGGTTGTTTGATCGCGTGCCCCAGCAAAAGTGGGGCAGCCCGGACGATATTGCCAACGCCGTGTGCTACCTGGCTTCACGGGAAGCATCGTTTGTCACCGGCCAAACGCTGGCCGTGGATGGTGGCTTTACCATCGCGTTGTAGACATGACGCAGGCGCTCAGCGGACGATATCACCCCTGAGCGCCACGCCCGTCACGAATGCACCGGCATGGCACTCATAATTAACCGTGCTCGAATTCACGTTCTTTTTGTAATAGCTGACGATATTGCTCACCCCCGTACCACCAAGCTCCCTGGCCCGCTGCTGCAACTGTTTGTAGGCAGACAGAAATGCCCAGGCGCAGGCTTTTTCATCGCTCCCCTTGCCGACCCGGCTGGTTTTCTTGTTAGTAACGGCATTGGCCTGAATCACCTGCCCTGGCCCGCTGCGTCCGAATGTCATTTTGATGGACGGGTCTACGATGTCCGCCGCTTCCGGGACGGCCAACGCCTGTGCGATCGGCAGATCATAGCGCGTATCGCGGGCATGCGCCTGCATACTTGCTACTGCCAGCAGAGCGGTCAGACATGCAATTGAAATTTTACCTGGCATTGCAATTCTCCTAAAGCAAAATACTAGAAACCACTACACTGCCCTCAGGCAGAATGTAACAACCGTGCACCGACCTGAAACGATCTGAATTCAACTGCGACATATACAGGCAGTACAGCGCCGCAAGCACCCGAATGTGTACTATATTTCTGAATCCCCCGGCGAACCGGGGCTGCTGCATATTGACCGTGAGGTCGGTGCATCACCCCGTCGTTGTCCGGCAGGAGCCATACTGCAGGTTTTCGTTTTCAAGCCAGGATATGTTAACTATTGTCACAATAAGAAACATATTATAATAATTTTTCTTTCAGCCGACACTCTGAGAATCAATAACTTCACATGCTCGCCTTTGAATTGACCATTTCCGAACAGAACGCGCTTGCCCCGGGGTTGTCCACTGCATCGCAGTGGACACGGTGGCTGCAGGCAGACGGCCCGCAGGAAAAAGAGCATAGCCGGGCACAGAACCCGCAAGAGCCGCCGGCGCTCAGCTTTCTGCCGGCCATGCAGCGACGCCGCTTAAGCGCGCTATCCCGACTGGTCTTTGCGGCAGCCTGGCCCATTCTGGAAAAATATCCGCAATGCCCTGTGGTGTTTTCGTCGCGCAATGGCGAAATCAACCGCAGTTTTCAGCTTCTGATTGAACTGGCCAAAGGCAACGGCGTTTCCCCCACCTCGTTTGGCCTGTCGGTACATAATGCCATTGCCGGCCAGTTGGCCATTCATCACGGCAATTACGCCGAACAGTCGGCCATTTCGGCCAACAGCAACGGCCTGGAAAACGCCATCCTCGACGCCTGGCTTATGCTGCAGGATGGTGCCGACCAGGCGCTGGTACTCTACGCCAACGATCCGCTGGACGCCCAATACGACATCGACATTGAACGGGGGCCTTTTGCACTGGCCTGTGCCCTGCTCGTACAAAAGGGGTCAGACTGGCGTCTATGCTGCGACACCAACACCGGCGCCCCGCTGAACGAAGACGGCAGCGCGGGGGTGTGTGCACGTCTGCTAAGCGGCCAGACGCAGTGGGCAACGCTCACTTCCCAGCCGCCTGCCCGCTGGACATGGACCCGACAGGCATGAGCCGGATCAGCGCATACCTTTGGCACAAATGGCGCTGGCTGGCCATTGCCAGCGGCTATGTCGTCTTTGGTCTGTTTGGCATTGTCCTCAAGATTGTCCTGCTGCCGTTCTCCAGCGGGCTGCTGGATCAATCCCGGCCGGCGAACCAGAAGCGGGCGCGCAGCATCCTTCAATTTTTGTGGTACCAGTTCCTGCGATACGTCCGGCTCATCGGCGGGCTCAATTACCACTTCCCCGATCAGGATCGGCTGGGCCGCCCTGGACAGGTCATTATCGCCAACCATCCCTCGCTGCTCGACGTGGTCTTCATGCTTGCCCATGCCCGGCAGTCCAACTGTATCGTCAAGCAGGGCCTGCTGGACAATCCCTTCCTGAACAGCGCCATCCGCGCTTGCGGCTTCATCTCCAACGATGGTTCTGCCCAGGTCATTGACCATGCCGTTGCTGCCTTGCAGGGCGGGCAGTCCGTTCTTATTTTTCCCGAGGGTACGCGTACCGGCGACGACAATGCCATCCGCTTTCACCGTGGCGCCTGTGCCATCGCCCTGCGCGGCGCGACGGTGATCACCCCTGTTATAATCCGGATGCATCCCCGTTGCTTTAAACGGAATCAGCCGTGGTATCACATCCCGCATGAAAAAGTTAATTATGAATTCATCATCGGCGATGACATTGATCCGGCCCACTGGAAGGCGGGAAAACATATGCCTGCGGCAACCCGGCAATTGAATGCCTATCTACAGACTTATTTTGAACGAGAACTACAGAAATGACCACAGCGCTCAATCTGGAAATCAAAGAATTAATTATCTCCAGCCTTGGACTCGAAGATATTGCGCCGGACGATATCGAAGACGCCGCCCCCTTGTTCGGCGAAGGTCTCGGCCTTGATTCGGTCGATGCCCTGGAACTGGGCCTGGCGCTGCAAAAGCACTTTGGCATCCAGTTCAACACCAAGACACAGAATTTGCGGGAACATTTCAAAGATATCAATACACTTGCTGCGTTTGTCAATGAACTGAAAAACAATCCACGTACCTGAGGGGCGACCATGAATCCATCAGACCACATTTATCAGACGCTAAAGACTGCACTGGTTGAGTTGTTTGAAATTGAACCCGAGCGTATCCGGCCTGATGCCGATCTGTACACTGATCTGAACATCGACAGCATCGACGCCATCGATCTGATAGACCATATCAAACGCGTCACCGGCCACAAGCTGCTGGCTGAAGACTTCCGCAGTGTCCGCACGGTGCAGGATGTCGTCGATGCCGTAAACCGCAAACTTACCCCTGCATAAAGGAAGCGGGCCGGTGTCGTTTCGATTGCCGCGCAGTGCACTGCGCCTGTTCAATCTGCTGGTGGTGATGGCCCTGGCCGCCTATCCGTTTCTGGTCTATTACGGCAAGGAACGGATCGGGGCCCTGTGGATTACTGCCGGTCTATTGCTGCTCTGGGGCGTGAAAAGCCTGCTAAGCCGCCAGCGCTGGCAGCAGATCGTTGTCCTGGCGCTGCTGGTCTGCGTCATGTTGTTCCAGTTGGCCGACAAGTCGGGTTTCCTTTATTTTTATCCGGTTGTCATCAATCTGGTGCTGCTGGCGGTATTTGCCGGCAGCCTGTTTACCTCCATGAGTGTCGTCGAACGCATCGCACGCAGCCAGGAACCTGATCTGCCACAATCGGCCATTCAATACACCCGAGCGGTAACGAAGATTTGGATCGTGTTTTTCATCTTGAATGGCAGCACCATTTACCTGCTGTGGCAAGCAGGTTATTTTCACGTCTGGTCACTGTATACCGGCTTTATTTCCTATGTATTGATGGGGCTGCTGTTTGCCGGTGAATGGATTTATCGACAGCATTACAAACGGAAGCATGCAGCATGAGCGAAGCTACCGGCGGCATCCTTTTGCCTTTTCCCCATGCCGACTCGCTGGTCGCAACGCGCCCGGCCATGCGCCGAGCCCAGTTCGAGGCCATTGTCAATCAACTGCAGCGGCAATTGCAGGCCCGCGGCTGCACGCATGCCGCCCTGTGGTTCGAAGATACCGCCCTGTTCAGTTGTGCCCTGCTCGGCTGCTGGGCCGCGGGCGTTCGGGTGCTGCTGGCGCCGGATCTGCTGGGCGATACCCGCGCCTGGGCACAGGCTGATGCGGCCTTGTGGATCAGCGACCAGGCGCTGTCCGACCCGGCCATGCCGGTCTTGCGGCTTGACGCCTTAACTCACACGCCGGCCGCCCCCCTGAGCGAAACTCAGGCCAATACTCAAGCGGATACCCAGGCCATCAAGCGGGCAGACCGCGCCGTACCAGCCGCCGCCGACGCGGTGCCAAGCGTGTTCCAGGAGCGCGCAGAGGGACTGTTTTTACCCCTGCCAGCCGATGCCTGCGCCTTTTTGCGCACCTCGGGCTCCAGCGGCGCGCCCCGAGTGATCCGCAAGCGCTTTGGTCAGTTGCACGCCGAAGCACTCACTCTGATTCGCGCCTGGTCGCTGCACGCGCTGCCGGCCACGCTGATCGCCAGCGTCAGCCACCAGCATATGTACGGCCTGACGTTCCGTGTCATGGTGCCATTGCATGCCGGCCTGGTACTGGACCGGATGCCATCGCGCTACCCCGAAACCCTGGCCGAGCAGACGCAGATGTACGAGCAATGCATCTGGATCACCAGTCCGGCCCTGCTGCAGCGACTACCCGACAGCCTGCCATGGTCCGCACTGCGGCCACGCCTGTCCCGCGTGGTATCTGCCGGAGGCGTGCTGGCAGAGGAAACCCGCAAGGGTTTGCTGCAACGCCAATGGCCCCTGCACGAAATTTACGGCAGTACTGAAACCGGCGTCATCGCCACGCGACACAGGCAATCGTGCTGGACGCCATTGCCCGGTGTCAGACTGGAAACCGACAGCGAAAACCGGCTTGCGGTTTGCTCGCCATGGACGGAGGGTACCGAACAGACGGCCGATGTCATCAGTCGCAGCGACGAAAACAGCTTCACACTGCTGGGCCGCACCGACCGTATTCTGAAGCTGGAAGACAAGCGGATCTCCCTGAACCGTGTGGAGCAGGCCGCCCTGTCCCACCCCTATGTCAGCGACATCCATTGTGCGCCCAGTCCGCTGGCAGGCCGGTTGTGCGCGATGGTCGAACTCTCGGCCGAAGGTATCGCGGCCTTTCGGCAGCATGGGCGTCGTCACGTGATCCAGGCTGTTTCTACCCTGGTGCGTGAGGAGGTAGACCCCTTGGCCGTGCCGCGCCACTGGCGGTTTCCGTTGGCATTGCCGCGCAATGCGCAATCGAAAATCACCCGGCAACAGGTCCACGACTGCTTCACACAGCAGGTGCGCAGCCCGCTGTGGGAGCGCTGCGCAGCCGACCCATCGACAAACCCATCGGAAAACCCATTACCGACGGCGCCGGACACGGAACGGTGCCTGAGCGCCCGCATTCCCATGGACTTGGTCTATTTCCAGGGGCATTTTCCCTCGTTTCCGCTGGTTCCCGGCGTCGTGCAGCTGGGCTGGGCACTGGCGCAGGCCCGCGCGCACAAGCTGTGCAGTGGCCAGACGCACCGAATTGAAAACCTGAAGTTTCAGCATTTTTTACGCCCGGCCGATCCCTGCACAATGACGTTAAAATGGGACAATGACAAGCGTAAACTTTATTTCACCGTGCGCACCGGCGCGACCATGACTGCGTCGGGACGCATTGCATTTGCCGATTCAGCCTGATCCCGTGCCTATCTTTGGAACCGCTGCCATGACAACACCAAAACAGCCAGTACAGACGTGCTACGGTAAATACTTATGAATCGCACGATTGCCCTGATTCCTTTCTACAACCACCCAAACACCATCGAATCGGTGGTCGGGCAGTTGCGTCGCCACGGATTGCCCGTGCTCATTGTCGATGACGGCTCCGATGCGCCCTCGCAACAAGTGCTGGACACGCTCAAAACCTTGCCGCACGTGCATGTCCATCGCCAGCCCGCCAACGGCGGCAAGGGCAGCGCCGTGAAGACCGGCTTTAAGCTGGCCGACGCAATGGGCTATACCCATGCGCTGCAGGTGGACGCCGATGGACAGCATCATCTGGACGACGTCCCCGCCTTTCTGGCACTATCCGAGCAGCATCACGATGCCGCCATATGCGGGCAGCCTGTGTATGGCGATGACATCCCCCCAGCGCGCCTGCACGGCCGCAAGGTGACCCTGTTCTGGGTGCACCTGCAGACGCTGTCGCGTTCCATTCCCGACGCGCTTTGCGGCTTCCGGCTGTATCCGCTGGCCGCGGTCCGGTTCGTCAGCGACACCCCTTATCTGGGCAACTGGATGGATTTTGACCCAGAAATTCTGATGCACCTGTACTGGCGCCAAACACCGTTGCGCTGGATCCCAACCTCGGTCTCCTATGCGGCCGATGGCATCTCGCACTACCGCATGGTGCGCGACAATCTGCTCATTACGCGCATGCATACGCGCAGTTGCCTGCATATGCTGCCGTTTCTGCCCTCGCTATTGCGACGCGCCTTCACCAAAGGTGCATCATGAGCGAACACTGGGCCACCAAACAGGAACGGGGCAATCTTTTTGCGCTCAGGCTGGTTGTCCGGCTGATCCGGTACTGCCCCATGTGGCTGCTGGGTATTCTGTCGCATATCGTTGTGCTTTACTTCTTCGTTACTTCTCCCGCAGAACGCCGCAATATCCGTGACTATCAGCACCATTTGCGATCATGGTCCGGCAGACCTGATCTGCTGCCCGCCTTTGCGCCGGTTTACCGGCAATTTGTCGCTTTCGGCCAGGCGCTGGTCGATCGCTTTGCCGTCTGGCAGGGGCGCCTGCGCTACGAACATATCGTCATTGAAGACCCCGAAGGCATCCATAGGGAAATGCTCTATGCACAAGGGCGGGGCCAGATACTTATCTGTTCGCACCTGGGCAACACCGAAATCAGCCGCGCACTGGTGTCCCATCACAAGGGCCTGGTGCTCAATATCCTGATTCACAGCAAGCATGCCCAGAGGTACAACGAGGTCATGGCCGATCTGGGGGCCGACAACGACATCCGCCTGCTGCAGGTGACCGAGCTGGACATCGATACCATGATGATGCTGCAACAGCGGATTGACAACGGGGAATGGATCGCCATTGCGGCAGACCGCGAGCCTGTGCGTGGCGAAAAGGTGGTCTCGGTTTCATTCCTGGGCGATACCGTTGCATTTCCGCAGGGTCCCTGGCTGATGGCCGGCCTGCTCAAGGCCAGCGTCAATACGCTGTTCTGCACGCGCCAGCAGGGCCGCTACGCATTGCATATTGAACGCATGAGCGATCGCATTCAATGGACGCGCCAGGATCGCGATAAAGTGATTCGATCATGGGTGCAGCGTTACGCGCAGCGTCTGGAACAGGTCTGCGTGAAGGCACCGCTGCAGTGGTTCAATTTCTACGATTTCTGGAAGCACAATGACTAAGCATCCGGGCCTGAGCATTTGCGTGCCAATGACCATTCCGTTTTTCGACGTTGATGCGATGCATATCGTCTGGCATGGGCATTATGTGAAATACCTGGAAATTGCCCGCTGCGCCCTGCTCGACAAACTGGGCTACAACTACGACGCCATGCGTGCCGCCGGCTATGTCTGGCCGATCGTGACCATGCAACTGAAGTATGTACGCCCCGCCGTCTTTGGCCAGCAGGTGCTGGTTGACGCCCACATTCAGGAGTGGGAGTCACGCTTGCGCATTGTGTATGTCATTACCGACGCGGTCTCGGGCGAGCGCCTGACCCAGGCCGAAACCACGCAGGTGGCCGTATTGCTGGAGAACCGCGAAATGCAATTTGACACCCCGCAAGACTGGCAGGACATCGTCCGCCGGGCGATGCAGTCCGAAGCCTGAATTTTTGTAGAGAGTATTGCTTTTATGTCTACCATCAAGTCCCTGTTGTCCCTATCGCGCATGACTGTCGTGCTGGCCCTGACCCTGTTGTGCCACGTCGCACAGGCCTTCTCGCTGGAAGATCTGCAAAAACAGCTGTCGGCCCACCAGACGGTGCAGGGCGACGTGCAGCAAAAACGTTTCCTGCGCTCGCTTGAACAGCCGCTGCTGAGCCAGGGCCGGTTCGTGATGGTTGCGGACAAGGGGCTGCTTTGGGAGACACGCAGTCCGATAGCCAGCCTGATTCGCATTACACCGCAGGGCATGATGCACCAGGATAGTGCGGGACGCTGGCAGCCGCTGCAACAACAGGGGGCGGGCAGCCAGACCCAGATCCGGCTGTTCATGGATCTGCTGTCGGGCAACACCCGCAGCCTGTCGGGACAATTTACGCAAAGCCTGCAAGGCGACGCCGAGCGCTGGACACTGACGCTGGACCCGGCATCGGCCGTATTGAAACAGATTTTCCAGCGCATTACGATCAGAGGAGGACGCTCGGTCGATCAGGTCACCTTGGCCGAGACACAGGGCGACAGGACCGAGATCCTGTTTTCTAATCTGCGCATCAACCAACCCCTGCCGGCCGCCGCTCAAGATGCGCTTGAACGCTGAACGAGGCTGGGCAGCGCTATATATCCTGGGGCTGCTCGGGCTGCTGCTGTATGCGGCCTGGCAGCTCGCATTTCGCCAGCCGGTGCACACCGACCTGCTGACGCTGCTGCCGCCCGACGGCGCACAAAGCGAAGTACAGGCCAGGGCGCAAGACACCATCCGGCAGACACTGAACCGGCAGATTATTGTGCTGACCGGCGCCACCGACCCGGCCAGGGCCCTGGCTGCCGCGCAAAGACAGGCACAGCAATGGTCCACCAGCGCCTTGTTCGAGCGCGTGGACCTGCACGTGGCTGCCGATCTGGACCAGTTACGCCAGGAGTTGCGTCGCATGGATCAGGCGGGCCTGCCACCGCAGGCGCGGGAAGCCCTGGCGCGCGACCCGCAGGCATGGTTTGTCCAGCGCGCTCAGCGCATCATGTCACCACTGGGTGAGCAGACGCTTATTGCCGCCGATCAGGACTGGCTGGGGTTTGCTTCCCAGCTGTCAGGCAAACTGCAGGCAAGCTCTGCCGTTCACTACGATATGGCAAGCAATACCATGCAACTGGAGGCCGACAATCGCATCTGGTATGTGATGCGCGCGCAGTTGGACGCCACAGACCAGAGTGGTCGGGATGAACAGCTGCTGGCGCTGATCGATCAGATCCAACAGCAAGCCGCACAGCAGGATGTCCGCGTACTGATGGCTGGCGCCGCGATCTACAGCGCACAGGGTAAAGCCGAAGGCGGTCAGGAAAGCACCTGGATGAGTATCACCGGCAGTACTCTGACCATCCTGTTTCTGCTGCTGATGTTCCGCTCTACGCGCATTCTCCTGCTGGCGCTGCCGGTGGCCGCCGGTCTGCTGGCCGGTTTTGCCGCCTGCATTGCCCTGTTGGGCTCCATTCACATTCTCACGCTCATTATCGGCACCAGCCTGGTCGGGCTAGTGGTCGATTTTCCACTGCACTGGCTCAGCCACGCCACGCTTGATACCCGGTGGCAGCCCTGGTCAGCCGTCAGGCGCGTATCCCGTCCCTTTATTATCAGCCTGGCAGTCACCGTTACCGGTTACCTGTTTCTGCTGCTGACCCCGCTGCCTATCTTGCAACAGACAGCAATCTTCTCGTCGGCAGCCGTCATCAGTACTTTTCTGTTTACGCGCCTGCTGCTTCCCGCCCTGTTCGACCACTGGAAGCCGCGCCCGATCCCGGGGCTGATGCCGCTTCTGGACGGCCTGCGCCGCTTTATCCGCAGCGCCGGCGAGCGCATCGGCCGCACACCCCTGCTGGCGCTACTGCTGCTGGCCGTTGCAGCAAGCGGGCTGTATCTGAGCAACTGGCAGGACGACATCCGCAACTGGGTAAACACACCGCAATCGCTACTGAACCAGGCGATACAAGTGGGCCGCCTGACCGGCATCGAACCCACCAGCCAGTACTTCATTGTGCAGGCCGCAGACCAGGAAAGCCTGCTACGCACCGAACAGCGCCTGGCCACCAGGCTGGACACGCTGGTCGCCCAGGGGCAGCTGCGCAACTACCGCGCCCTGAGCCAGTGGGTCAATCCGGCGAGCGAGCAGCAAGCGCTCAAAGCCACCTTGGCAACACTGTCGCAGCAGCCCCAGGCATGGGCGCCGCTGCACGCGCTGGGTGTGCCAGACAGGGCCTTGCAAGCCGAACTCAAGCGCCGCCAGGACCAGCCGGTGCTGACCATCGAACAGTCGCTGCGCGGCACCCTGGCCGAACCCTGGCGCGCCCTATGGCTGGGACCCGACGAACAAGGCCGGCCCAGCAGCATGATCACCATGAACGGCCTGCAGGATCCTTCTGTGTTGCCGGCGCTCATGCAAAACATCCCGGATGTGACACTTGTGGACCAGCGCAGTCACATCAACACCCTCTTTGCCCAGACCCGCCTGGAAGCGATCGTGCTGAAACTGCTTTCCTATACCGTGGGGTTTCTCATCCTGTATCGCGTCTTTGGCACCCGACCTGCGCTGCGCATTTTACTGGTGCCCCTATCGGCCTCGCTAACAGTCATGAGCCTGTCGGGACTGATCGGCATGCCCCTGAATCTGTTTTGCATTTTCGGCCTGCTGCTGGTGACCGCCATCGGCATAGATTACGCCGTCTACGCCTATACGCCCACGCTGCCGGCTGAAGAAAAAACCGCCGGAATCTTCATGACCTCGGTCACCACCATGATTACTTTCGGCCTGCTCTACTTCAGTTCCACCCCGGCGGTGGCCACGTTCGGTCTGAGTGTGGTGCTGGGGGTGCTATGCAACGTCATATATACTTTCTGGTATATGCGCGCCTTTCTCACACCCGAACCAGAATCCTGAATGAGTCATTATTTATGAAAACATCCAGCTTACCCGCCAGTACCGACGTAGCCATTATCGGCGCCGGACCATCCGGATCGGTTGCCGCCGCCCTGTTACGCCAGCGCGGCTGGCAGGTGTGCGTGCTCGAACGCCAGCATTTCCCGCGTTTTTCCATAGGCGAAAGCCTGCTGCCCTATTGCATGGACATCCTGAAGGAAGCCGATTTGTTGCAGGTCGTCAATGATGCCGGCTTCCAGGTCAAAAACGGTGCGGTCTTTACCTGGGGTGATCGGGAAAGCGCCATTGACTTTCGTGACAAATTCACCGCAGGACCGGGCACCACCTTTCAGGTCGAGCGCGCGAAATTTGACCAGATTCTTATCCAGGAAGCGCAAAGAAAGGGCGCACAGGTCTGGTTCGGCCATACGGTCACCCATATGACAAGCAGGCAAGAGCACGCCACGCTCTCGGTCAGCACCGATCAGGACGAATCCTATACGCTGCAGGCCCGCTTCGTGCTTGACGCCAGTGGCTATGGGCGCGTGCTGCCACGCCTGCTGGATCTGGAACAACCGTCGACATTTCCCGTGCGTGAAGCCTGGTTCACCCATATCCAGGACAATATCAGCGATCCCGGGTTCGACCGCGAGAAAATTGTCATTGCCACCCACCCGCAAGACCGTGCCATCTGGATGTGGCTGATTCCGTTCAGCCATGGCCGCTGCTCCATCGGCGTTGTAGGCGAACCCAGCCACCTGGGAATGAATGGACGGGAGCCGCTGCCGTTCCTGCAGGCTATGACGAATGAAATACCACGTCTGCGCCACCTGCTGGCCCATGCCCAATGGGATACACCGGTCAATCCGCTGCGCGGCTATTCGGCCAATGTGACAAGCCTGTATGGTCAGCGCTTTGCACTACTGGGCAACGCCGCCGAATTTCTCGACCCGGTCTTCTCCTCGGGTGTCACCATTGCCATGCACTCGGCCAAACTGGCTACTGCGCTCGTAGACAAAACCCTGCGCGGCCAGGCAGCAGACTGGCAAGCAGACTTTGCCGACGCCCTGCGCGTGGGCATCGACACCTTCAGAACCTATGTTGCCGGCTGGTACGACTGCAGCTTTCAGGATGTTATATACTCCAGACAAATCAACCAGGATATCCGGCGCATGATTGCTGCCATCCTGGCCGGGTATGCGTGGGATACGCGCAACCCCTATGTTGAAAAATCAGAACGGCGCTTAAAGGCGCTGGCGGAGATATGTGGTGAAGCACAACTGGATACCTGATCGCAGCCATGCCGGCGCCTGGCTGAGCATGCTGCTGCTGGTGCTGCTATTGGCCGGTTGCGCCGCCACGTCGATACTGCCGCGCCAATACAACGAACCCGCACAGGTCCGATCCTACAAGCTGAGCCTGGTCACGACGCCCGGACAGACCGAGGACAGCCTGCTGATCGTGCAGCCCGAAGCCGGGGGCGCCAGCCGCTGGATCCAGACCAATGCCCTGGGCGCGCCGCTGGCCCGCCTGTCGCTGCGCGATGGGCAATGGACGACCGACGGCTTTGCCCCGCCCAACCCTCGTGCTCGCCAGCTGTTCGAAGCCATTATCGCCGCGCAGATTCCCCAGGCGCAATGGCCTGCCGCCTATCCGGGTGTTGACATCCGCGAGACAGCCGACAGCGCCGGCGCAATCTACACATTCAGTCGTCAGGGGCAAACGCTCTGGTCGCTGCAACCGCCGCCAGCGCACGGGGCCTCCGGAACAACCTCTGCAGCAGCGGCCATCGGGATTACCCTGCCTGACCGTAGCCAATGGAATCTGACCCCTCTGCCCGCAAGACCATGAGAAGTTACCTGAGCCCGCCCGCCACGGTCAGCGCATTGGGGCTGACCTTTGCAGACACCATGCAGGCATTGTTTGACACGACCATATCGCCACTGGCGCCGGAAACCCAATGGGTGCCCGGCAAGACGATTTATACCGGTCGCCCGGCTGTCGCGCCCCCGCCGCTGCCGGCGGGCACACCGGCGCACTTCAATACACATAACAACCGCCTGCTGTGGCAGGCAGCCAGCCAATTGCAGGAGCCCATCGAACGCGCCCGCGCACAGTACGGCGGGCCACGGGTCGGCGTCATTATCGGCACCACCACCACGGGCGTCGACGATAACTACCCGGCGTTCCACGCCTTTGCCCGCGACGGGCACTGGGACAAGGATCTATACCGGCACGAACGCCAGCTGCTGTCGGCGCCGGCCGACTTCCTGGCCCATCATTTCGGCCTGAGCGGCCCGGTCTACAGCATTTCCACCGCCTGCACCTCCGGCGCCCGCGCCATTATCACGGCGCATCGCCTGCTGGCCAGTGGGCTGTGCGATGCCGTGATCTGCGGCGGCGTGGATTCTCTGGCCCACCTCACGATCAACGGCTTTGACTCCCTGCAGGCGCTGTCCGCGGGCATTGCCAATCCGTTTTCGATCAACCGCGAGGGCATCAATATTGGCGAGGCGGCCGCCCTTTTTGTGATGACCCGGCAAGCCAGCGATGGCCTGCCCCTGCTGGGCTATGGTAACAGCGCCGACGCCTGGCATATGTCTTCGCCCGACCCCAAGGCCACAGGCGCCATTCTTGCCATCGGCCAGGCGCTGACACACGCCGGGTGCGAAGCGGAAGATATCGGCTGGGTCAATCTGCATGGTACGGCCACCGAGCTGAACGACAGCATGGAAAGCCTGGCCATGGCAACCTGCTTTGCGCAGGGCGTTCCCTGCACCAGCACCAAACCGCTCACCGGCCATACCCTGGGCGCGGCCGGCGCGCTGGAAGCGGCGCTGCTGTGGGGTGTCATCCATCACCAGTACAATCAGGCCGGACGGCTACCCGCACAGCTCTGGGACGAACAAGCAGATCCGGCGCTGCCTGCGATTGCCCTTACGAACAGCCAATCCAGATGGCAAAAGCAGCCGCGCATCGGCATGAGCCTGTCCTTTGCTTTTGGCGGCAACAACGCCGTTCTGATACTGGGAGAGGCCTGACGATGCAGACCCCCATACGCCATCTTGCGCCTTTACTGCCGCATGCCGGCAGCATGATCCTGCTTGACGAAATCATCGCCTACTCTGACTCGCAGTTGCAGGCCCTGGCCCGCATTGGACCCGATCACCTCTTCCAGGATGAGAACGGGCAGTTACCTATGTGGTGCGCTATAGAGATCATGGCGCAGGGCGTGGCTGCGCTGGCCGGCTGTCATGCCCACGATGCCGGCCAGCCACCGAAACTGGGCTTTCTGCTCGGCAGCCGCCAGATTGACATCCTGCGTCCCAATGTGGCGCGAGGCAGCCTGCTATGCGTACGGGTCGAGGCCTCGACCCGTGACGAGGCCAGCGGCTTCGGTGTCTTCGACTGTAGCCTGTCCCTGCTGGATGAACCAGACGATGCCAACACCGACCGTGCACAAACGGTGGCCACCGCAAGACTGAGCGTATTCAGTCCGCCGGATATTGAACACTACTTACAGGAGCAAACAGCGTGACCGCTTCCCGTATTTTTGTCACCGGTTCCAGCCGGGGTATCGGCAAAGCCATCGCCCTTGATCTGGCGCAGGCAGGCTTCGATATCACCTTGCACTGCCGCCAGCGGCGGCAAGAGGCGCAACAGGTCGCCAAACAAATCCAGGCCCTGGGGCGCAACGCCGACATCTTGCAGTTCGACGTGTCCGATCGCCCTGCTTGCAGGCAGGCACTGGAAACGTATCTGGAAAGCCACGACGCCTTCTATGGGGTTGTCCTGAACGCCGGGCTGACCCGCGATAACGCCTTCCCTGCCTTTACCGATGAAGACTGGGACCAGGTGCTGGACACCAACCTGGGTGGGTTTTATAACGTCCTGCATCCCCTGATCATGCCCATGATTCGTCGGCGCCAGCCTGGTCGCATCGTCTGCATGGCTTCGGTATCCGGGATTATCGGCAACCGCGGACAGGTCAACTACAGCGCCTCTAAAGCCGGCCTGATCGGGGCAGCCAAGGCGCTGGCCGTGGAACTGGCTAAACGTCGCATTACCGTCAATTGCGTGGCGCCCGGGCTGATTGATACAGATATGCTTGACCAGCAGGTGCCCGTCGAGGAAATACTGAAAATGATTCCGGCCCAGCGTGCCGGCAATCCCGAGGAAGTGGCTGCTGCTGTGACCTTCCTGATGTCCGAAAAAGCCGGCTACATTACCCGCCAGGTGCTTTCGGTCAATGGAGGGTTGTGCTGATGAAGCGTGTGGTTGTAACGGGCATGGGCGGCATTACTGCCCTGGGCAACAGCTGGCCACAGATCCGGCAAGCCTTTACCGAGGGCCGCAGCGCCGTATGCGTCATGCCCGAATGGGATCGTTATACTGAACTGAATACCCGCCTGGCCGCCCCCATTGCCCACTATCGCTGTCCATCGCACTGGCAGCGCAAGCAGTTGCGTAGCCTGGGCAGGGTATCGCAGCTGTGTGTCGACGCTGCCGAGCGCGCCCTGGCCGATGCCGGCCTGCTGGGCGATCCGCTCATCCAGTCCGGCGCCATGGGGGTGGCCTGCGGGTCGTCCACGGGCAGTACCGAAGACGTCAGAGCCCTGGCGGCCCTGCTCATGCATGGCGAATCGCATGGGGTCAATGCCAACACCTATGTTCGCATGATGCCGCACACGACGGCTGCCAACATTGGTATTTTCTTCGGCCTCAAAGGACGAGTCATCCCCACCTCCAGTGCGTGCACCTCAGGCAGCCAGGGCATCGGCTATGCCTATGAAGCCATCAAATACGGGCTGATCCCGTTGATGCTCGGCGGCGGCGGTGAAGAACTGTGCCCCAGCGAAGCCTATGTGTTCGATTCCCTGTACGCCACCAGTCAGCGCAACAGCGCGCCGCACACCTCGCCGCGCCCCTATGACCGGGATCGCGACGGGCTGGTTATCGGCGAAGGCGCCTGCATGTTCGTCCTGGAAGAGCGTGATCATGCCCTGGCACGAGGCGCCCGCATATACGCAGAAATCGTCGGCTTCGGCAGCAATTCAGATGGCGCCCATATCACCCGCCCCCAGGCCGACACCATGCACCGGGCCATGACGCTTGCCATTGAGGACGCAGGTATTCACGCCGAACAGATCGGCTATGTCAACGGACACGGCACGGCAACCGAACAGGGCGATATTGCTGAATCACATGCCACGGCAACCTTGTTTGGCGAGCGCGCAGCCATCAGTTCGCAAAAAAGTTTCCTGGGCCATACCCTTGGCGCCTGCGGCGCACTGGAATCCTGGTTCTCCATTGCCATGATGCACGACCGCGCGTTTGTGCCCACCCTGAACCTGGACAATGTGGACCCACGCTGCGCGCAGCTGGACTATCTGCAGCATGACTGGCGCGACATTGACACCGAATATGTGATGAATAACAACTTTGCTTTCGGCGGCATCAATACTTCGCTGATATTCCGCCGGCCAGACTGAAGACTGGAGATTGCAACCGCTGCGCTGGTCCATCGCAACAGATGCGCCAACAGGGCGCTACCATCAAACCTCGGGCTGCAGCCCGACACCAAAAACCACAGACTGCTCAAGCGGCAGGCTACGCGCTTGGCCCGGCGTTGCCTGCCTGGCGAACATCCTGACCGGCGTCGGAACATCCTGACCAGGCCACACGACCGCCATCATCCAGTTATCACCGATCATGGCCGATAGGCCGTGCCAGTGCCAGTCTCCCAGGCCGATCAGGTGCCACGAATGCTGGTGCGCCAGATTAGACTGTTGCGCGACCTGTTGCCCGCCCATTCCAGCGGCCTCGGATGCCTTGGGCAATGGCATCTGCAGCGCACGGGCAACGTCATCGGGCCATGTCCCGGCTGCGACAGCAGCAACACCCCCCGCTGCCGGTGTGATGCATGCGCCAGGCCTGATCCCTACCCGCAGCATGTCTGCCGGAAAGTCGCCGCCCACCGCTTTGACCAGCGCTTCCTTGAGCGTCCACAGTCGGAAAAAAAAGCGGGTTCTGTCCTGCCCCTGCAGCGTGCGCAATAGCCGCTTTTCATCATCATGGGCGATCAGCTCGGCCAGGGCCAGCTCATCAATGGCGCGTATCCGCTCCAGATCAACGCCTAGGTGCTCATGCAGCGATGATGCCGCCCACAGGGCGTGGCCGGCACTGTGCGACAGGCTCGATGATCGATAGGGATCCAGCAGACGGCGCTGCAGAGCGCGACTGACACGCCACTCGTAGGCTTTACGCGCGCTCAGGCGAGCCGCCTCGCGGGCGCGATCCTCTGGATTCAGCGCCAACGAGTCGTACTCTACCTGCAAGGCGGGGCCGGCAAACCACAGTTGCAGCAACGCCGGCCGATCTGAAACGGAAAATGGCATGAATCACGCAACCGAAATGGCAATGTTGCCATTGTACGTATTCATGCCATGGGCGGGCGCATCTTTGATGAATGATTTTGATGGATTCCAAGCTGACCCCCGGCTTGCCGGCTGCATGGTGCACGCTTGGTCAACAGTCGAGGCGGACTCGACATGGAGTTGGCGCGCCGTAGCTTGTCTCCCAATGCAGGACAGGCATCCGGGAGACTGTTTCATAATTTTGATTGCGAGCAATATTATTTTGTAGCAGTGAAGCAATGTTATACCTGTAATAGAAGTATGACTTTTACCTATCACTGGCCCATTCCATCGTCTTTTTCCCACATATGTGCTAATGTGGGTTTGTGTAAATCTATAGGAATTACCCTATGAGCCGTCTCACAATCGACCTATCTGACCGGCAACACCAAAGCCTGAAGGCGCTGGCCGCCTTACAAGGCAAAACCATTAAACAATACGCCCTCGAACGCTTGTTCCCCGGCGATGCTGATGCCGAACAGGCATGGCAGGAACTAAAGACCGTGCTGGGATCTCGCATCAACGATGGGCTTGCCGGGAAGGTATCGACAAAGAACATCAGCGAAATCCTTGATGAAGAACTAGGCAAGGACCGCAGTTGAGGGCCTACATTCTTACTGAAGATGCTGAAGCTGATTTGCGCGACATCATCCGATACACTCGTAAGCAATGGGGCGCCGCGCAAGTACGGCGCTATAACGGCAAACTGAAACAGGGCATTGCCAGTCTCGCTGCAGGTAAAGGCCCATTCACTGTCGTGGACGAACTTTATCCTGCGTTACGAATGGCCCATTTCGAGCATCATTACCTCTTTTGCCTGCCGCGTGAACACGCCCCGCTTTGGTCGTAGCTATTTTCCATGAGCGCATGGATCTCGTGACACGACTGGCAGACCGGCTTAACAATGAAAATTAGTCGATAAAAAAGCATCCGCCATCACGCCACAAACAACTCAGGATATAAGTAGAGCCACTAATGGCATAAAACCTAACATGTTCGCGCTTCCCGTCCTTGGCCAATGACTAATTCCGCGGTTTAGGTAATTTTCACCAACGCTCATTCTGCTTGAGCATCGTTGCTTTGCCAAATAGCTTGGCTCGATGGTGTTGCGGCCGGCGCTTTGGCCGGCCCCCTTTCCACTCAGGGTAATGCGGCAATCGGTTCGGCATCCCGTTGGACCTGACCCACACCAAGATAGGAAAACAGATCCTTCGGATCGGCCAGTTCGGGCACCAGCGAAATGGGCTGCATCAGACCCAGCTTGTGCGCCGTATCCCGCATATAGACCAGCGCCGAGAAGTCTTCCAGGGCAAAACCGACGGAATCGAACAGGGTAATCTGTGTATCGGTTTCACGGCCTTTGGCCTGGCCCTGAAAGACCTGCCACAAATGCCGGACAGGAAAATCTGCGCCCACATTCTGCAATTCGCCTTCGACGCGAGTTTGCGGCTCGAACTCGACAAACACGGTGGCCAATGGCAGGATGTCGGGATGCAGCTCAGTTTTACCCGGGCAATCGCCGCCGACAGCATTGATATGCATGCCTGGCTTGATCATCTCGGGGGTCAGGATATGTGCCCGCGAATATTCGGCGGTCACCGTTGTCACAATGTCGGCGTCCCGGACGGCATCGGCCACACTGTCTGCAATGTCAACCGTCATGCCGGTGTGGCGTAGATTATCGGCCAGCTTTTGTGACGCGGCACGATCAAGATCATATACGCTCAAATGCTCGATTCCCAGCAGATAATGAAAGGCCAGCGCCTGAAACTCGCTTTGACAGCCATTGCCGATCAGAGCCATCCGGCGGCTGTTGCTGCGCGCCAGGTGCTTTGCCGCCAATGCCGACATGGCTGCCGTTCGAAGCGCTGTGGTCAACGTCAATTCACAGATGACCTCGGGCTTGCCGGTGCTATTGTCAACCAGCGCGCCAAATGCCAGCACCGTGGACAAGCCTTCCTGAGGATTATGGGGATGACAATTGACATACTTGAACGAATAATTCTGTTTGTCCGCAATGGGCATCAATTCCATCACCCCGTCCTGCACATATTTGGCAACTCGGGATGACTTGTCAAATTCATCCCAGCGCAAATAGTCTGACAGGATATAGTTCATCACGCCCTCAAGCGTCTGCTTCATACCCTGCCGCTGCACGATGCGGGCCACGTCCTGCGGACGGATCAGCCCGGTATTCAGATTCGTTTGTGTCAAATGACTCATGGTTATCTCCGTTTTATGCGTTGCCGGCGCCAATAACAGGGGGAGCAATGCCGGGTACGCTGGCGCACCCTTGATCCAGCCCGCCCCACCCTTTTCATCCCATCACCGACAACCAAGGCTGTCGGCAGATGATGTGTTCTGCAAGCCATGTTCAAAATGCGCCGTGCTGAACCGGGTGGTGTCCTGTGCCGACACTATATTTAATGTGTGTCTTTGTTTCTTAAGTGTGCCGCATTCTCGCGGCAAAGCATATCGGCAATTTTGCACACTTTTGTCCATTATTTTGCCATAATGACAATATAAACTGCCTGAATGAGCAAATATGGACTCGACTGACCAAGCACTTATCTCGTTGTTACGCCAGAATGCGCGGTATACGGTCGCCGATTTGGCAAAAAAACTCGGCCTCTCGCGCGGCACGATACGCAACCGGATGCTACGGCTGGAAGACGCCGGCGTGATCGTCGGCTACACGGTGCAATTGCGTCCGGACACGCAGACACAAACCATCCGCGCATGGATGAGCATTGCCATTGAAGGGAACATGAGCCGCCAGGTGATCGCCAGCCTGCTGGGCGAACCCTGCATCGTGGCCTTGCATGACACCAATGGTCGCTGGGACCTGCTGGCAGAACTGGAAGCCGGCTCACTGGCCGAGCTGGGTCAGGCACTGGAGCGGATCCGGCTGATCCGCAATATCAGCAACTCAGAAACCAGCATACATCTGAAGAGCTATCGGTAGCCCTGGCCATTGCAAAGGCACATTGCTGTTGCCAACGCCGTTGCCATTGCACGGTGGCGACGCCTGCACATTGCAGCTGCGCCTACCCAGGGAGGGTTGGCGAATAGGAATGCCAGGCGGTCAGTGACTGAATCACGCTGCCGATCTGCAACAGCCGGCGCTCGTCTTGCCGCTTGCCCACAAGTTGCGCACTCACCGGCATGTTGCTCGGGTCAAAGCCGGCCGGCAACGCCAGTGCACAGCCGCCGGTCCAATTGGCAAGACGCGTAAAGAATGCCGGGCTCGCGGCTTCATCCACGTCCGCCAGTAACGGCGCAATCGCGGGCACCGTGGGGATCATGAATGCATCCTTGTCCGTCATCCAGGCCTGCCATATACCAATGGCAGCCTGATGCTGCGCCAGCAGCTCTTCATATTGCGTTTGTGAAACCGCCTGACCGGCAAGCATCCGCCTGCGTACAAACGGGTCCATAGGCGCATCGTGGTCCTGCACCAGGGCGCCATGCAAACGCCAGGCGCACGCCGCCATCAGCAGCCCGCTTTGCTCAAAAACCGTGTTAAACGATAGCGGCGGCCGCTCCCGCACAATATTGGCCCCGGCCATTTCGGCCATGCGCACCATGTCGCGCACGCCCAGCCGCACGGAACGCTGCACATCCGTATCGTATTGCTCGTCCGGCATGACGCCCAGTGTCATGCCATCCAGCCCACTGCCGTCATCCAGCAGCCGATGGCACGACTCATCCAGCACCTCGCCCGGTGCACAGGTGAGCGCCCGGTACACAATGGCGGCGTCATCGGCGGTATGCGTAATCGGCCCAACGCTATCGAGCATGGGCGCCAGGGGCAGAATGCCGCTCATATCCGTCTGTCCGGCGGTCATTTTCAAACCCGTCAGACTGCAGAAAGCCGCGGGGATCCGCACCGAGCCGCCTGTATCCGTGCCAATGGCGCAGGGCACCAGACCGGCAGCCACAGCGACCGCCGAACCGCTGGAAGAGCCGCCCGGCGCACGGGCGCGATTGGCGTCCCAGGGGTTAAGTGGCGTTCCCAGATGCGCATTGGTGCCCCAGCCGCCAAAGGCAAATTCAACCGTTTGGGTCTTGCCGATCACAATCGCGCCCTGCGCCTTCAATCGTTGCGCCAGCGCCGCCGTCTGGCTACTGGCCTGACCGTCGTGTACGGCAGATCCCCCGGTGGTCACCGTACCGGCAACATCAATCAGATCCTTGACCGCCACGGGAATGCCGTCAAGCAGCCCCAAGGACTGCCCGGCCGCTCGCCTGGCATCGGAGGCCTTCGCATCCCGGATCGCCTGCTCGCCAAATACGGCCACAAAGGCATTGAGCATTGGATTGTATTTTTCAATACGCCTGAGAAAAAACGTCGTTAGCAACTCCGAAGTCACACCTTGCCGGCTCAGTTGGCTGGCCAGTCTGGCGACGGTGGAAAAAGCGTAATGTTCCATGGGGTTTGTTCGCCTGCGTAGAATCGTAATAATCAATAGAGTCACTATAGCCAAAGCAATAACCATGCCATCGCGTGTGCGCTTTTGTTGAATCTGGCTTTGACGCTACGCTTTACGCGCACGCTCCAAGCGTAATTCTGCCGCAGCTTCCGACACGCCCAAGTTCGCTTTCCTGGTACTGCCCCAGCCCTGACATCGTCCCTTTTTCCCGACGCAGTCTGACCGCTTCAGTGTATGCCAGCCTGCTCATACACCACATCGATTTTCAATCCTCATAACCATCTTCTGCCAGTTGCACGCATATTCGTTTATATTCTAATCATCTTTGTCATTCAGCCAATTGTCATCTTCAAACTGTATCTGTCTCATGCATGTCCCTGGCATTGCGCCGCTGCATCGCAGTCGCCAGCCGGGGCACCCATTTTCACCCTGCCAAGGAGCTCAGCATGAATCCAGCCGTTCCCGCTACGTCGCGCTTACCGTCCCTCCCCTTGTCGTTCGCGCCCCAGCCCGCCAGCCGCCTGCTGTCGCGCAGCATGCTCGCCAGTCTATTGATGACTGCCGTAGCAGTCAGCGGTGTGCATGTGGCCACGGCACAGGCACAGACGACCATCATGTCGCCGGGGGACAAAGCACCCGTTGCCCAGAACGTCACTACCGAAACGCTTCTTAAGGGGCTGGAGCATCCCTGGTCGATGGCCTTTTTGCCGAACGATGCCGGCATGCTCATTACCGAGCGCAGCGGCCATCTCAATTACTGGAAACAGGGCAGTGACAAACCGGTTGTGATCAGCGGCAGTCCCAAGGTCTGGACCAACGGTCAGGGCGGTTTGCTCGATGTCGTCCTGGCTCCGGATTTTGCCAAAACCCGTCATATTTATCTGAGCTATGCCGAAGAAGGCAAAGACGGTAAAGCGGGCACGGCCGTCGGCTTCGGCCGTCTGTCCGAGGACAACACCAGGCTGGAAAATTTCAAAGTCGTTTTCCGCCAGGAGCCCAAGCTGTCTGTGGGTAACCATTTCGGCTCACGCATCATTTTCGATCGCAAGGGCTACATGTTCATTGCGCTGGGCGAGAACGACCAACGCCCTACTTCCCAGGACCTGGATAAGTTGCAAGGCAAGATTGTGCGGCTGTTCCCTGACGGACGCATTCCCCAAGACAATCCATTCGTGGGCAAACAGGGCGTGCGCCCCGAGATCTGGTCTTACGGACATCGCAATCAGCAGGGCGCTGCCCTCAATCCATGGACTGGCGCATTGTGGACCAATGAGCATGGCCCGCGCGGCGGAGATGAAGTCAATATTCCCGAACCCGCCAAGAACTATGGCTGGCCGCTGGCCACCTATGGCATCAATTACTCCGGCTTGCCGATTCCCGAAGCCAAAGGCACCGATGGCGCCGGGCTAACCCAACCCATTTACGCCTGGAAAGTCTCACCGGCAATCAGCGGCATGGCCTTTTACGACCACGACCGTTTTGCGCCATGGAAGCAGTCGGTGTTTATTGGCGCGCTGGCGCAGCAACGCCTGCTAAACCTGAAAGTGGATGGCGCCACCCTCAAGGATGAGCAGGTGATCTTCGAAGGCGAACGCATTCGCGATGTGAAAGTGGGTCCCGATGGCTACGTCTATGTCCTGACCGACACCGGCGACGGCAAGCTGATTCGCCTCGGCTTGCAAAACTAAACCGGGCTGCCGTCTGCGGGCCAGGCAGCAGCGGCCGGCACATTGATCACGCTGGCATGACTGCCGCGCCGCGCCAGCTCAGAGCGCAATAACGCTAGTGGAGCGCAATCGGGCCGTTGCCCCACATAGAGTCCGTCTGCCCTTGTCTGAAAAAAACCAGGCCCGCCACAACATTGCGCTGCGGCGGGCCTGACTCATTGCCTTCAATTGTCTGCTACTGCAGGATCAATACAGAACGCGCGCCTTGATGGTACCGGCGATCGCCTTGAGCTGCTCCAGCGCCTTGTCCACCTCAGGCGTTTCCACATCGATGACCACATAGCCATTTTGCGGATCAGTCTGCAGGTACTGACCAACAATATTGACCCCATCCTGCTGAAACACCTGGTTGATTGCCGTGAGCACGCCAGGACGGTTCTCGTGAATATGCAGAAAGCGACGGGCGCTCTTGTTCTCTGGCAGCGATACCTCTGGGAAGTTCACGGCAGACAGCGTAGACCCATTGTCAGAGTATTTGACCAGCTTGCTGGCCACTTCGATGCCAATATTCTCCTGGGCTTCGGAAGTGGAACCACCGATATGCGGCGTCAGGATCACGTTATCGAACTTGCGCAACGGTGAAACGAACTCTTCATTGTTCGACTTGGGCTCTGACGGAAAGACGTCAATGGCCGCGCCGGCCAGGCGTTTTTCTTCAAGCGCCAGGGCCAGTGCCTCGATATCGACTACCGTACCGCGCGACGCATTGATAAGATGCGCGCCCACCTTCATTTGCGCAATGCGTTCTGCGCTCATCAGGTTCTTGGTGCTGGCATTTTCCGGAACGTGCAACGAAACCACATCTGCAATATTCAGCAGATCTGTAAGCGAACTGACGGCGCGGGCATTGCCCAGCGGCAGCTTGCTTTCGACATCATAGAAATAGATTTCCATGCCCAGCGCCTCGGCCAGGACCGACAACTGTGTGCCAATGTGGCCATAACCGATGATCCCCAGCTTCTTGCCCCGCACTTCATGGCTGCCCGCTGCCGATTTGACCCATTCACCGCGGTGTACTTCGGCATTGGCGGCAGGCACGCGGCGCATCAGCAAAATAAGTTCGGCCAGGACCAGTTCGGCGACAGACCGGGTATTGGAAAAGGGTGCGTTAAAGACCGGAATACCCAGCTTTTTGGCCGCCTGCAGGTCCACCTGGTTGGTGCCGATACAGAAACAGCCAACACCGACCAGTTTCCTGGCCGACTGCAACACGTCTGCACTCAGTTGGGTGCGCGAGCGGATCCCTACGAAATGTGCATCGGCAACGGCTTGTTTGAGCTGATCGCCTTCCAATGCTTTCTTGTGGTAATCAATATTGCTGTAGCCCGATGCATGCAGCACATCCAGCGCATTCTGATGAACACCTTCGAGCAATACAATTTTGATCTTGTTCTTATCAAGGGACACTTTTTCCATGGGTTTCTTCGCTTAGACAGTAGGATGTGGGGGAGATTTATTGTATCGAAATGTGCTGGTGGCGTCTTGCAAAGCCACCGAACAGTTCAAATGTACTGCTTGCTTACTTAAACAGAGGTTAATTTTTTCATGTGGACATGAATTGCCTGCATGAAAAAAAAGCGCCTTGCGTGACAGCTGCAAGGCGCTTCGGTATCCCGGCCGAAGCCGGGATGACAACAGATGACCTATCCGCTTATTCGGCAGCAGGCGGCTCTTCGTCGGTGTTGGTACCCAAAGGTGCAAACACATTGTCCAGCGTAACCGGAGCAGACTCCTCGAAAGGATTCTCCTGGGCACGCACGGCAGCGCGTTCGGCACGTTCGCTTTCCTCTTTGGCCTTGCGGGCCAGGTGGAAAGACATACCGGTACCGGCAGGAATCAGACGTCCCACGATCACGTTTTCTTTCAGACCGCGCAGATCATCACGTTTACCCATGATGGCCGCTTCGGTCAGCACCCTTGTGGTTTCCTGGAAGGAAGCCGCAGAGATGAACGAGTCGGTAGACAGCGATGCCTTGGTGATACCCAGCAGGATATTATCGTAGGTCGCCGGAATCTTGTTGTCGGCAACCACACGATCATTCTCGTTGAGCAATTCGGCACGTTCAACCTGTTCACCTGTGATGAACGAGGTATCGCCCGCATCCACGATGTTCACACGACGCAGCATCTGACGCACGATCACTTCAATGTGCTTGTCATTGATCTTCACGCCCTGCAGACGGTACACGTCCTGAACTTCGTTGACGATGTAGATCGCCAGCTTCTCAATGCCCTGCAGACGCAGAATATCGTGAGGATCAGCCGGACCGTCCACAATCATCTCACCCTGGTTGACCACCTGGCCGTCGTGTACCAGCACCTGTTTCTCTTTCGGAATCAGGAACTCATGCACCGTACCATCGGTCTCGGTAATGACCAGACGCTGTTTACCCTTGGTATCCTTACCAAACGACACAGTTCCTGTGACATCTGCCAGCATACCGGCGTCTTTCGGCGAACGGGCTTCGAATAGCTCGGCCACACGAGGCAGACCGCCGGTAATATCGCGGGTTTTCTGTGATTCTTGTGGAATACGAGCCAGAATCTCACCAATATTGACCTGCTGTCCGTCACGCACGGTAATCAGTGCGCCAACCGGGAATGAAATATTCACGGAGTGGTCGGTACCAGCAATTTTCACCTCTTCACCGGCCTCGTTGATCAGCTTGATCTGAGGACGCATCAGCGTTTTACCGCCGCGTGATTTCGGTGTAATGACCACCAGCGTGGACAGACCGGTTACATCATCAACCTGTCTGGCAACGGTCTGACCCTCTTCGATATTCTCGAAGCGGACCTCACCCGAGTATTCGGACACGATCGGACGGGTCAACGGATCCCATGAAGCCAGGCGTGTACCGGCTTTCACGGTATCGTTATCGCCCACCAGCACGGTTGCGCCATAAGGAATCTTGTGACGTTCACGTTCACGGTTGCTATCGTCGAAAATCACGATTTCACCGGAACGGGAAATGGCCACACGCTCGCCCTTCGCATTGGTCACATACCGCATGGAACCGGCAAAGCCAACCGTACCGGCAGACTTGGTCTCAACCGAAGAGGCCATGGCTGCACGTGAGGCCGCACCACCAATGTGGAACGTACGCATGGTCAGCTGGGTACCCGGTTCACCAATAGACTGGGCAGCAATAACACCCACGGCTTCACCGGTGTTGACCATATTGCCGCGACCCAGGTCACGGCCATAGCAGTGTGCGCAAAGCCCATGACGGGTTTCGCAGGTCAGCGGTGTGCGGATCTTGACTTCATCCACGCCAATGCGATCGATCAGCTCTACCGCATCTTCATCCAGCAGGGTGCCGGCAGCAATCGCCGTTTCCTGTGTATCAGGATTAACGATATCGGCAGCCGCTACACGACCCAGAATACGGTCATGCAACGGTTCGATAACCTCACCGCCTTCAACCAGGGCTTTCATCAGATAGCCGTTGCTTGTGCCGCAATCGGTTTCAGTGATGACCAGATCCTGGGTCACATCAACCAGACGACGAGTCAGGTAACCGGAGTTCGCCGTTTTCAGCGCGGTATCGGCCAGACCTTTACGTGCACCGTGGGTGGAGATGAAGTACTGCAGTACGTTCAGACCTTCACGGAAGTTGGCGGTAATGGGCGTTTCAATGATCGAGCCATCAGGCTTGGCCATCAGGCCACGCATACCGGCCAGCTGACGAATCTGCGCTGCTGAACCACGGGCGCCGGAGTCGGCCATCATGTAAATGGAGTTGAACGATTCCTGGCGGGCATTTTCGCCCAGACGGGTTACAACCGGCTCTGTCGCCAGTTGTTCCATCATGGCCTTGCCCACTTTATCACCGGCCTTGCCCCAGATGTCGACCACGTTGTTATACCGTTCCTGCGAAGTCACCAGACCTGACGAATATTGCTTGTCGATCTCTTTGACTTCATTGCTGGCCTGCGTCAGAATTTCTTCCTTCACAGTCGGGATAACCATATCGCCCATGGCAATTGAAATACCACCACGGGTGGCCAGACGGAAACCGGACTGCATCAGCTTATCGGCAAAAATCACGGTATCGCGCAGACCACAGCGACGGAACGACTGGTTGATCAGGCGCGAAATTTCTTTCTTCTTCAGGGCACGGTTCAGCACGCTGAATGGCAGCCCGTTAGGCAGAATTTCCGACAGGATCGCACGGCCAACGGTCGTCTCAAAGCGGCGCAGTACAGGCTGCCATTCGCCCTGGTCGTCTTTTTCATATTCGTTCAGACGCACAGTCACGCGTGACTGCAGCTCGACTTCACTGTTGTCATAGGCACGAATCAGCTCTGCCAGATCGGCAAAGAACAGACCTTCGCCCTTGCCATTGATACGTTCACGGGTCGCGTAGTACAGACCCAGCACGATATCCTGGGAAGGTACGATGGAAGGCTCGCCGCTGGCAGGAAACAGGATGTTGTTGGAGGCCAGCATCAGAGTGCGGGCTTCCAGCTGTGCTTCGAGCGACAGGGGCACGTGAACAGCCATCTGGTCACCGTCAAAGTCGGCGTTAAAGGCAGCACACACCAGCGGGTGCAGCTGAATCGCCTTACCTTCGATGAGGACCGGTTCGAATGCCTGAATACCCAGACGGTGCAGCGTAGGCGCACGGTTGAGCATGACAGGGTGTTCGCGAATCACTTCTTCCAGGATATCCCAGACCACAGGCTCATGAGCTTCAACCAGTTTTTTCGCGGCCTTGATCGTGGTCGCCAGACCCATAATCTCAAGACGGTTGAAAATAAACGGCTTGAACAGTTCCAGCGCCATCAGCTTGGGCAGACCGCATTGGTGCAGTTTGAGCTGCGGGCCCACCACGATCACGGAACGACCAGAGTAGTCCACGCGCTTACCCAGCAGATTCTGACGGAACCGACCGCTTTTACCCTTGATCATATCGGCCAGGGACTTGAGCTGACGCTTGTTGGCGCCGGTCATTGCTTTGCCGCGACGACCGTTATCCAGCAGCGAGTCAACCGATTCCTGCAGCATCCGTTTTTCATTACGCAGAATGATGTCTGGTGCCTTCAGTTCGATCAGACGCTTGAGCCGGTTATTACGGTTGATCACGCGACGGTACAGGTCATTCAGGTCAGAGGTCGCAAAGCGGCCGCCATCCAATGGCACCAACGGACGCAAGTCCGGCGGCAGCACGGGCAGCACTTCCATGACCATCCAGTCCGGTTTGATACCCGATTTCTGGAAGCCTTCAATCACTTTCAGACGCTTGGAGATCTTTTTAATCTTGGCATCGGAGCTGGTTGCCTTCAGTTCGGCGCGCAAAGACTCCGCCTCGCGATCGATATCGATCGTGCGCAGCAGTTCCCGCACGGCTTCCGCACCCATCAGGGCCGTGAAGTCGTCGCCGTACTCTTCGGTCTTGGCCAGGAAATCGTCGTCGGACATGATCTGACCGCGCTTGAGCGGCGTCATGCCTGGCTCGATCACGCACCATGCTTCAAAGTACAGTACGCGTTCGATATCACGCAGGGTCATGTCCAGCACCATACCCAGACGGGATGGCAGGCTTTTCAAGAACCAGATGTGCGCAACCGGGCTGGCCAGTTCAATGTGACCCATGCGTTCACGACGCACTTTGGTCACAGTTACTTCAACGCCGCATTTTTCGCAGATCACGCCACGATGTTTCAGGCGCTTGTATTTACCGCAAAGACATTCGTAATCCTTGATCGGGCCAAAGATTTTGGCGCAGAACAAACCATCACGTTCCGGCTTGAATGTCCGATAGTTGATGGTTTCTGGCTTTTTGACTTCGCCATAGGACCATGAACGGATTTTTTCAGGAGAGGCAATCCCAATCTTGATGGCATCGAACTGCTCATCCGGGGAAATCTGTTTGAATAAACCTAGTAATCCCTTCATTCTTTACGCTCCAAATCCATGTCCAGTGACAGAGAACGAATCTCTTTCACCAGCACGTTGAACGACTCAGGCATACCTGCGTCGATGACGTGATCGCCCTTAACAATGTTCTCATACACTTTGGTACGGCCAGCAATGTCATCCGATTTAACGGTCAGCATTTCCTGCAGCGTATACGAAGCACCATAGGCCTCAAGTGCCCACACCTCCATCTCACCGAAGCGCTGGCCACCAAACTGGGCTTTACCGCCCAATGGCTGCTGCGTAACGAGAGAGTACGGACCAGTAGAACGTGCATGCATCTTGTCGTCGACCAGGTGATGCAGTTTCAGGTAATGCATGTAGCCGATAGTAACGGGACGCTCAAAGCGCTCGCCCGTACGACCGTCGAACAGGTAAGCCTGGGTGCGAGAGTCTGTCAGTTGCAGATGCGCTTTCACATCGTCAGGATAGGCCAGTTCCAGCATACTGGTAATTTCTTCCTCGGTGGCGCCGTCAAATACCGGCGTTGCCAGCGGCACGCCGTTTTGCAGATTGCGTGCCATTTCGATGATCTGGTCATCGGTCAGGGTATCAATCTGTGCCTTGGCGCCGGTGGTGTTGTACACCTTGTTCAAGTATTCGCGGATCTGTCCAACCTGGACCGTACGCTCATCTTTCATGAGGTCGGCAATCCGGTGGCCCACACCCTTGGCAGCCCAGCCCAGATGCACTTCAAGCACCTGACCCACGTTCATCCGTGATGGCACACCCAGCGGGTTCAACACGATGTCGGCAGGAGTACCATCAGCCATGTGAGGCATATCTTCCACAGGTGTAATACGCGATACCACACCTTTGTTACCGTGACGGCCGGCCATTTTGTCACCTGGCTGCAGACGACGTTTCACGGCCAGATAGACCTTGATCATCTTGAGCACGCCCGGTGGCAGTTCATCGCCCTGCGTCAGTTTCTTGCGCTTCTCTTCGAAGGCCAGATCAAACTCATGGCGTTTCTGCTCGACCGATTCCTTGGTCTGTTCCAGGGCCACTGCGGCGCCTTCGTCAGACAGACGGATATCGAACCAATGCCAGCGCTCTACGCCGTCCAGATATTCTTCGGTAATGACCGAGCCTTTTGGCAGACGGTTCGGGCCGCCGTTGACAGTCTTGCCGATCAGCAGCTTGCGGATACGATCGAAGGTGTCGTTCTCAACAATACGCAACTGGTCATTCAGATCCTGACGGTAGCGGCTCAGCTCATCATTGATGATGGCCTCGGCACGCTTGTCGCGGGGAACGCCTTCACGCGTAAAGACCTGAACGTCGATCACGGTGCCGACCATGCCTGAAGGCACGCGCAGCGAGGTGTCTTTTACGTCAGAGGCTTTTTCACCGAAAATCGCACGCAGCAGTTTTTCTTCCGGTGTCAGCTGGGTCTCGCCTTTTGGCGTGACTTTACCGACCAGTACGTCATCGGCGCGCACTTCTGCACCAATATGCACAATACCAGACTCGTCAAGACGGTTCAGCTGGGTTTCTGCCAGGTTGCTGATGTCGCGTGTGATTTCCTCGTTACCGAGTTTGGTATCACGGGCAACGACGGTCAGCTCTTCGATATGGATAGACGTATAACGGTCGTCGGCCACAACTTTTTCGGAGATCAGGATCGAATCCTCGAAGTTATAGCCGTTCCATGGCATGAACGCGATCAGCATGTTCTGACCCAGGGCCAGTTCGCCCAGATCGGTCGACGCACCATCGGCCAGCACATCGCCACGGGCAACGTGATCACCACGTCTGACGATAGGACGCTGGTTGATGTTGGTGTTCTGGTTGGAACGCGTGTACTTGATCAGGTTGTAGATATCCACACCGACTTCACCCGCCTGGTTCTCGTCGTCATTGACCCGGATCACGACGCGATCGGCATCAACATGATCAACGATACCACCCCGTGTTGCCTGCACTGTCGTGCCCGAGTCAACCGCCACGGTACGTTCAATACCAGTACCAACCAGTGGTTTTTCAGGACGCAGGCAAGGGACAGCCTGACGTTGCATGTTGGCGCCCATCAGCGCCCGGTTCGCATCATCGTGTTCAAGGAACGGAATCAGCGAGGCCGCCACGGAAACGATCTGCGATGGCGCCACGTCCATGTAGTGCACATTTTCAGGTGCAGTCAGCATGGTTTCACCGGCTTCACGGCAGGCGATCAGGTCATCCTGGAAGCGACCTTCTGCATCCAGCACCGCATTGGCCTGGGCGATCACATAGTTGCTTTCCTCAATGGCCGACAGATACTCGATCTGGTCACTGACCTTGCCATCGATAATCTTGCGGTAAGGTGTTTCCAGGAAGCCATAGTCATTCAGACGGGCATACAGCGCCATGGAGTTAATCAGACCGATGTTCGGACCCTCGGGCGTTTCGATCGGGCATACACGACCATAGTGCGTCGGATGCACGTCCCGCACCTCGAAACCGGCACGTTCACGCGTCAGACCACCAGGGCCCAATGCAGAAACACGACGCTTGTGGGTAATTTCGGACAGCGGATTGGTCTGGTCCATGAACTGCGACAGCTGGCTTGAACCGAAGAACTCCTTGATCGCTGCCGAAATAGGCTTGGAGTTGATCAGATCGTGCGGCATCAGGTTATCGGCCTCGGCCTGACCCAGACGTTCTTTGACTGCACGCTCGACGCGCACCAGACCGGCACGGAACTGGTTCTCTGCCAGTTCGCCCACACAACGCACGCGACGGTTACCCAGGTGATCGATGTCGTCGATTACGCCCTGGCCGTTACGCAGCGCAACCAGCACCTTGATGGTTTCCAGAATGTCTTCGTCGGTCAGTGTCATCGGACCGGTGATATCGTCACCACGGCCCAGACGGCTGTTAACTTTCATCCGGCCCACGCGGGACAGATCGTAAGACTCTTCGCTATAGAACAGACGCTGGAACAGTGCCTCGACCGCTTCTTCGGTCGGCGGCTCACCAGGACGCATCATGCGATAGATCGCTACGCGGGCAGCCATCTGGTCTGCCGTTTCATCGGTGCGCAGGGTCAGTGAAATAAACGCGCCACGATCCAGTTCATTGGTGAAAAGGGTCTGGATTTCATGCACATTCGCATCACGGATCTTGGCCAGCAGGGACTCGGTGATCTCATCATTGGCATTGGCAATCACTTCGCCGGTGTCCGCACTGATCACATTCTTGGCCAGCACACGACCAACCAGATAGTCTTCAGGCACAGAAATGCGTTCGATCTTGGCGTTTGCCAGTTCGCGCAGGTGCTTGCTGTTGATACGCTTGTCTTTTTCGACCAGCACAGTGCCGTTCTTGTCGGTAATATCGAAACGGGCTACCTCGCCCTTCCACCGCTCAGGCACCATCTGCATCAGCGCGCCTTCGGATTTGATATCAAAATTATCAAATTCGTAGAAATGCGCCAGAATGGTTTCCGGTGTCAGGCCAATGGCCTTGAGCAGGATGGTCACGGGCATCTTGCGGCGACGGTCGATACGGAAGAACAGCACGTCCTTCGGATCGAACTCAAAGTCAAGCCATGAGCCACGGTAAGGGATAACGCGGGCAGAAAACAACAATTTGCCCGAGCTGTGCGTTTTACCGCGATCGTGTTCAAAGAACACGCCGGGAGAACGATGCAGTTGTGATACGATTACACGCTCAGTACCGTTGATCACGAAAGAACCGGTGTCAGTCATCAGGGGAATTTCACCCATGTAGACTTCCTGTTCCTTGATCTCTTTGACGGTAGGTTTGCTGACTTCACGGTCCATCAGAACCAATTTGACTTTGGCACGCAGTGGTGAGGCAAAGGTCAGTCCACGCAACTGACACTCTTTGACATCAAACACCGGCTCGCCCAGCATATAGCTGTCGAACTCCAGCCTCGCCATGCCATTGTGGCTGACGATAGGGAAAATGGATTTAAACGCCGCCTGCAGACCTTCGTCCTTGCGCTGGCTTGAAAAAACCGACTGTTGCAGAAAAGTACGGTAGGAATGTAATTGTGTAGCTAACAGATAAGGTACGTCCTGGACATCTTCGCGTTTTGCGAAGCTTTTACGGATACGCTTTCGTTCTGTGTACGAGTAAGGCATGAGCACTCCGACTCGAGAGGGTTGTAAGAATTATGGGGTTGTCCATAATCCATGGGGTTTTACGACTCCACGAAAAACGCCTTCTTTCAATTTATTCTGCCAACAAGACAGTGAAAAGGTCGTCTTTCCTAGAAACGCAAAAACCCGGAGGTGGCTAAAGCCACTCCGGGTATCATCGTTAGATGATTACTTGAGTTCAGCTTTAGCGCCAGCGTCTTCAAGTTTTTTCTTCGCTTCTTCAGCTTCAGCTTTGGAAACGCCTTCTTTAACTGGTTTTGGTGCACCGTCAACCAGATCTTTCGCTTCTTTCAGGCCAAGACCTGTCAGTTCGCGAACGGCTTTAATGACGTTCACTTTCTGAGCACCGGTTTCAGTCAGAACGACTGTGAACTCAGTTTGTTCAGCGGCAGCAGCAGCTTCGCCACCGGCTGCAGGAGCAGCAACAGCAACAGCGGCAGCAGCAGCTGACACGCCGAATTTTTCTTCCATTTCTTTGATCAGCTCAGACAGTTCCAGCACAGTCATGCCGGCGATAGCGTCGAGGATTTCTGCTTTGTTTAAAGCCATTTTAGAACTCCGAATAAATTTAAATAATTGCCAGGGTTTTGTATCGCTTAGTCTTTAAGAAAGAACCAACGGGCGCCTTAAGCGGCTTCCTTCTGATCGCGCACGGCAGCAAGGCCACGAACGAATTTGGTTGGAACTTCATTAAGCGTACGCACAAATTGTGTAACAGGTGCCTGCATGGTACCCAACAGTTTGGACAACAGCTCTTCGCGAGAAGGCATGGTGGCCAGGGCTTTGACGCCGTTGGTATCAAGGATGCTGCCTGGAAGGGCACCACCTTTGAGTACGATCTTGTCATTCGTTTTAGCGAATGTAGAAAGTACCTTTGATGCAGAAACAGGATCTTCACTGATTGCATAGATCAATGGACCAGTCAGTTGATCGGACAAGCCTTCGAAAGGCGTGCCATTGATCGCGCGACGGGCCAGCGTGTTCTTCAGAACACGCAGATAAACACCTGATTCACGTGCAGATTTGCGCAATACGGTGACAGAAGCAACGTCAATACCACGGTACTCAGCAACAATAATGGATTGTGCATTCGCTACCTGAGCGGATACTTCCTCGATTACTGCCGCTTTCTCATTACGATTGAGACTCACGGTTTGAACACTCCATCTAAAGACGCGGCTGGGAACAGTTCCCAATTGCGTCAACCATATGCGGCGTACCTCTGGTCGAGCTCTGCTAAGAATTCTTCCATGGGACGCCGTCTACGCAGGATCCGGATAAATTACTCCGGTTTTAAGCAGCCTGGGACATCACAGAGTGACGAGCAGGCCGCTCCAGCGGTCTTTGACAGCAATGCCTGATGCGCGATCAGGCACAGCCCAAAGTTCTGTTATCAGGCTGCCAGAGAGGCAACCTCGATTTTCGCTCCGCCACCCATTGTGGATGAAACGGCCAGCTTACGCAGGTAAACGCCTTTTGACGTAGCCGGACGGGCTTTGTTCAGGGCGTCAACCAGTGCAGCCAGGTTTGACTGAAGCTTGTCGATGTCGAAAGATGCGCGACCGATCGTGGCGTGAATGATACCTGCCTTGTCGGTACGGTACTGAACCTGACCGGCCTTGGCGTTTTTCACTGCCGTTACGACGTCTGGCGTCACGGTGCCTACTTTAGGGTTAGGCATCAGGCCACGTGGGCCCAGGATCTGACCCAGGGTACCGACAATACGCATTGTGTCAGGAGACGCAATCACGATATCAAAGTTGAACTGGCCAGCCTTGATCTGGTCTGCCAGGTCTTCCATGCCAACGATATCGGCGCCGGCAGCCTTGGCGGCTTCGGCTTTCTCGCCCTGGGCAAATACAGCCACACGAACGGATTTACCGGTGCCAGCAGGCAGCACAACAGAGCCGCGAACCAGTTGGTCGGATTTCTTGGGATCAATACCCAGCTGAACGGCCACGTCGATAGACTCATCGAACTTGGCAGTTGCTGTTTCCTTGACCAGTGTCAGGGCTTGTGCAACAGGGTACAGCTTGTTACGATCGATTTTGGAAGCAATAGCCGCCGCGCGTTTGGATACTTTAGCCATTAGTTCACTCCTTCAACCGTAATACCCATGCTGCGGGCACTGCCGGCAATCGTACGTACTGCTGCGTCAAGATCGGCAGCGGTCAGGTCAGGTTCTTTTGTTTTTGCGATTTCTTCAGCCTGAGCACGTGTCAGCGTGCCAACTTTGTCCGCGTGCGGACGTGCTGAACCTTTCTGGACACCGGTGGCTTTCTTGATCAGAATCGTAGCCGGCGGCGTTTTCATGATAAATGTGAAAGATTTATCAGCAAACGCAGTAATTACAACAGGAATTGGCAGACCGGGTTCCATGCCTTGGGTTTTGGCATTGAAGGCCTTGCAAAATTCCATGATATTCAGGCCGCGCTGACCCAGCGCAGGACCGATTGGGGGTGATGGGTTGGCTTTCCCTGCAGGTACCTGCAGTTTAATAAAGCCGACGATTTTCTTCGCCATGCTATGCTCCTTACGGGTTCAATCGCAGCTTGTCCTGCTCCCCGGGGTTAATGAAAAAGAACCGCTCAGGTTTTTTCGACCTGGCTGAAATCCAGCTCAACAGGGGTGGCACGACCAAAAATGGTCACATTGACACGCACCTTGCTTTTCTCGTAATTGACTTCTTCCACGTTGCCATTGAAATCGGCAAACGGACCTTCCTTGACGCGCAGCATTTCGCCCACTTCAAAGAGGATTTTCGGACGGGGCTTCTCAACGCCTTCTTCGATCTGAGAAAGAATTTTTTCCACTTCTTTTTCAGAGATAGGCGCCGGACGATTGCCCGATCCACCCAGGAACCCAGTCACACGATTGGTGTTTTTGACCAGATGCCAGGTTTCGTCTGTCAGATCCATTTCAACCAGCACATAGCCAGGAAAGATCCGACGTTCAGTAATGGCTTTTTGCCCGCCACGCATTTCGATCACTTCCTCGGAAGGAACCAGAATGCGCCCAAATGAGGTCTGCAGGCCAGCCCGCTCGATACGCTCAAGCAGGGCCTTATGAACACTTTTTTCCATGCCAGAAAAGACATGCACAACGTACCAACGTTTACTCATCGCCTGTCCTTTAATTCCAGCCTAAAAACACGCCGTAGATGATCCATTCAATCAGTTTGTCAACAAGCCAGAGGAAAATGGCCATGACAATGACAAAGGCAAATACGATTCCGGTCATTTGGATGGTTTCGGCACGTGTTGGCCAAACCACCCGCTTGAGCTCCGAATAGGCCCCGGTCGCAAAATCGACTGAGCGACGGCCTGACTCGCTGAACCAGAAAATCAAAGCAGCAACAACCAGACTACCGACAAACATGCCGACACGCGCATAGATATTCATATCGGAAAAATATGAATACGCAAAAATGCCGGCGGCAATAATTACCACCGCCAGTACGATCTTATACTTGTCTGACGGTGTTGTTACGGTTTCTACACTGCTATTTGACATGTTAAATTGAGCTGTTTACAGCCCCACAAATGGGTGGCAGGGGCAGTAGGAATCGAACCTACAACCTTCGGTTTTGGAGACCGACGCTCTGCCAATTGAGCTATACCCCTGTAAACCTGTCTTCTGCGCGGTTCAGAAGCGGAGGGTAGTGCATGTACTACTATACACTACCCAGGCACCGCGTTGTACTGCAATGGCGATTACTGCAATTACTTCGTAATTTTGGCAACCACGCCGGCGCCGACGGTACGGCCACCTTCGCG
>NZ_JBQEAU010000032.1:0-37017 GCF_052108595.1 Advenella sp. | reverse complement strand
TCAATTGGCATTAATATTTTTTACTCGAACTACCAATTGAAGAATAACGAAAGCGTATAACCTCGTTCAGCGGCTTCACGAACCGCGTTATTGATCGGATTATCCTTTTTTATTCAGAAGCTTGTGGCAATACTTTTCGGAAAAAATATTCGCACTAATTGTGAAATTTCGAGATGATGTAGTTCCACAATGAATGAAAAATTTCTTTAAAGTAGAGCAAACAATTTTCACTAATTGTATTTGGCAGTTGTCTTGCTGACGGACGCTAAAATCAGATTATTTGTTGGAGTCTCCATGAACAGAGTTAGTTTTACAACGGTCGACGTTTTCACATCCACACGCTTCGAGGGTAATCCGCTAGCCGTAATAACCGATGCACGCGGTTTGGGTGATGTCCAGATGCAGAAGATTGCCGCAGAATTTGGCTATTCCGAAGTTACCTTCGTGCTGCCCCCAGAAAACCCCGAAAACACGGCGCGGGTTCGCATCTTCACCCCTACCACGGAGGTACCTTTTGCCGGGCACCCGAATGTGGGAACAGCCTTTGTGCTCAGCCAACAGTCTGAGGTTTTCGGAAAACCGGTAGGCAGCACGTTACGCTTCGAAGAACAGGCTGGTCTCGTTCGCGTGGATCTGAAGCGTGACGGCAACCATGTCTTGTCTGCATCGGTTCGTGCACCCCAGTCCTTCATGACCGGCAGAACAATCAATCCGGAGACAGTCGCACGTTGTATTTCAATCCCGGCAGAGGCGGTGCGCACGACTATTCATAGCCCATTGGTTGTCTCTGTTGGGTTAAGCTTTGTCGTGGCTGAACTGGTAGATCTGCCGACGCTCGCTCTTGCCCGACCGAATTTGGCATGTTTCAAAGACGCAGCAGGCCCAACGCTGGAGGGAAACCACGACTTCTCACTCTTCGTGTACGTGCGTTCTTCCAACTCACCTTGGGATATCCGAGCACGCATGTTCGCACCGCTCGACAACGTCTCTGAAGACCCGGCGACGGGCAGCGCGTCGGCAGCACTTAGCGCCTACCTCGTATCACTGGTACCAGAACCAGACATCGCCCGCTCGCTCACCATTGAGCAGGGCGTGGAGATGGGTCGACGTAGTTTAATCAGCATCGAGGTGATAAAGGACCAAGGTATCGTCACCGACGTGACCATTTCCGGTTCTTGTGTGCTTGTGATAAAGGGTGAAATTGCATACTAGCGCTGCTAGTCTGCTGAGGTTGTCAATTCGCTTAAAGCCGGAACTAAGCCCATAGGGAAAAGGGTTTTGAGAGTTTTAATAAGTTTTAAAAGTTTTAGCCGAAAAAGTTGCCCTGCCCCTAATTTACCAAACGATTAGAAAGTTGAATAAATGTACATAGAAAATCGTGACTTTCATTAAGTGATTTTCATTAAATTGGCTTTCTTTGATTAATTTGCACTAGTTATGAGATTTCGAAAGGAGGGTAGTTTCACAATTGAGAAAAAAGCCTTTAAATTCAGGTAAACCATTTTCACTTATTGTGAGATTCGACATCTGCCACCGCCATTGTTTTATTATTAGCGGCTTCATGTTGGAGGAATAATGGATAAGGTCTATATTCAACGCGCCGCCCATGGCGATGCTCAAGAATTAATTGAATTCAATCTACAAAATAAACACTACCATCACCCTTGGGTTTCACCATTTACAGATCAAACAGGATTTCAAAACTGGTTTTCGCGTTGTCTTACTGCAGCAGTTGTAGGGCTTGTAGTAAGAGAAGAAGTGTCGCGGAAAGTAGTCGGAATTATAAATATAAACGAAATAGTAGCAGGGGCGTTACAAAGTGGATTTCTTGGATTCTATGGCTCTTCAAAAATGGCGGGCCGAGGATTGATGACGGAAGGATTGCAATTGGCAGTCAAATATGCCTTCGAGGAATTAGGCTTACATCGCTTAGAGGCCAATATTCAACCGGATAATACGGCTTCCATTGAATTGGTTCGCAGGGTCGGTTTTCAAAAGGAAGGATTTTCTCCTAAATACCTGTTTATAGATGGAGCCTGGAGAGACCATGAGCGGTGGGCGATCATTAATAATAAATAGTTCAAGTCGCGCCGCATGTCGTAACGTTTTGGGTTTCCGGCGAAGGCGATCAGTTTCTATGAGTATGTAAAAACGAAAATGAGCGTCTGGCTGTGATCAATCATGCAGAATCTCCCAGATACGCCTGCAGGCGTAGCCGGCTCGATCTTGTACGATCCTCACAAGATCAGTATACATAGGTGTATTCCGGGTCGCCAGTTTAGGCAAGACTGCCGGACCTGTAAAACAAAGGGCTAATTGACCAGGCCAACAGCGGCTGACCTAACAACTGATGTCTTGTGCTAAGTAAAAATGTCATGCCCCTGTCATTGTGGCTGTTCATAATGCCTCCTAATCGCTGGAGAAATTTGAGTGTGTTCGCCAAAACAACAAGGGTTGCGCCTTCGTCATAATATTGCAGTTGTGTTGGCAGTCTTGTGTGTGGCGCCTTGGTCTGGGACATGGGCAACCACCAATGCTGCGATATTGCAACGTCCGTATCCCTACGTGATCATCGAGCAGGATCTAAGAGACGTTCTGGTTGAGTTTGGACGCAATATAGGCGTTGCGACAGAGATCTCGAAGAAGGTGAACGGAGTTGTTCGCGGCCGCGCGCAAAGCGGTGATACGGCGGCGTCTTTCCTGCACCGAATAGGCGCTGATCATGATCTGGTGTGGTACCTGGACAGAGATACCTTGTTTGTGTCTACGCAACAGGATAACAAGACAGAGGGGCTTTCGCTTGCGCAGGTAGGCATGAAACGTCGTCTTGCAGTCGTTCAGGAGTGGTCCAAAAAAGGCAAAGGTGTCCAGGTTGAGACCCTGATTCCTAAAATCAAATCTCTTGTGGCGGCAAGCATATCAGGGCTTGAGTATGAGCGCGTATCAGTGATTCCGGTCGCAGCCCCGGTCAATGACGTTGCGGATGTGACACGGATGACAACTTGGCAGGGTGTACCGATACCCGAGAAGAGTGCCGGCAGGCTCACCCAGATAGCGTTATTCGTCCTGGCATTTGTAGCCATGCTAACGTTTGCCGCTACCTGGTTGTGGCAGAGCAGGAGGCCGCGTGGTATCCGCACTTATCGTCAAGCGTCCGAAGGATGACGGGTTTGGATACCGCTCCTCGGTCGTGGCAGGATTTTCAGGACAACCCCTTGCCTGGCGTGCCTGCTGATTATCTCGCAGGCTGCGTGCATCCGTTGTAGATTCACGATGAACAAGCGTTCAGGACGGCGATCGGTCAATCTCGTGAACGCACATTGTTTATTGATGTGCTGCGACGGCATTATTCTCCGGATTCCTTGTCTGACCTCAATCCTCTTCGCCTCGCGCGCCCACGTGTAATCTTGCGATCAATGGGTGATAGATTTTGACTCCATTCGTCAAATTGTTATTGAGTCAGATCTACCAATGACCCCATCGACGCGAACATCAAAGTATTTAAATTTTCAAAGCAGTAAATAGTAAAACCAAGAGGCACACCGGCCTGGGCTGCCACAGAGCCATTGGAGTTGGCTGAGAGAACGATATGAGAGATGCACTTGCTCCCTATGACGGGCGCTCGTGACAGCCGCATCGCATGGTACCTAAGTGGATCGTTCACCATTTAGCTATATCGGTTCTCTTTGGGTATTGCTAAACAGCATGGGCAATTCATGGCTGCGTGACACCGGGCTCTTATTGGGGGCAAGGTCGTTCAGCTTGGTTTTGGCACTACACTCAGTGCGCTTTTAGGTTTACTATAGACAATCGAATCTTCGATTAGTAGGAGCGAGAGATGGCGCGCAACAATGATGTCTCTCTCTTTTGCTACTTTTTGTAAATCACATATAAGTATATATAGCAAATGTAAATAACTGCTTACGCATCATGGACTGGGAGGTATAACGGGTGTTTAGTACAGATCATCGTATTGATATGCATACCAACAATGGTATGTTTAACGGAAAAATTATTTATATCCATTACACGTCGAATGGAGGATTTACTGCGATAAAAACACAAAAAAAAATATCAGCAAATCCAAATCATGCTCGCAGAGGAGCAAATGCAAAAAGGGGGGTGTATCTTACCTTGGCTAAAGATGCAATGAACAATACGGATGCACATAACCAATTGTTTTTGGGTGAAACAAAATACGCTGCAAGTGCTATGTATTGCGTTATTTTTGTCTTTAATCATCCTCGTTATCTTCATTCAGCTCCTGTCAGTTCGGGAAGCCCCGTAACAGAAGTTATCTCATTGAATGATATAGGTTTTAATGAGATAAATATTATATACGATGGCCCAAACCCCTATATTTAGAATCACTCGTATTTAGTCGCAGGAATGCCCATGTAATTAAGCGCGCTTGCGGCGCTTGCCTGAAATTATTGATGTACAACCCCGATGAAACTCGAAAAACGAGATACAAGCATTGTTTTGCAACTCTGAATCGATAGCGCAATATGGCCGCTCATCTTCAGGTGCCAATGAACTGATGTGAGCCGCGGCTGCCAGGCCGGTGACATTTCTTTGGGAGATGTTGTCACAATAGTAAGAGCTGAACCGTCAATAGGGGTATTGCTACCATTGTGAAGGGAGGGCGGAACATGATTTCCTGGTATCGGTCAGAGCGAGTGCACTCCGGATTAGGCCCGGAATCGGGGACTGAGGCGATGTATGTGCGCTACTTTGAGCAGGAGCGCCCGCGGCTGCTTGGCATTGCATACCGGATTCTAGGATCCCGCGCGGAAGCAGAAGACGCGGTGCAGGACACCTTTCTGCGCTGGCAGGCGTTGGACATCGATGGCATCGAGTCTCCGGGCGCCTGGTTGACAACCGCCTGTACGCGGCGCGCTATCGATCTTCTGCGCGCCTCATATCGCAGCCGTGTCGATTATGTGGGCAACTGGCTGCCCGAACCGGTTCATACGCTCACGGACAATAGCGTAGAGACGCAAATGGAGCTCTCGTCATCGTTATCGACTGCCTTTTTACTGATGCTTGAACGGTTAACCCCGAAGGAGCGGGCGGCATACCTGCTCTACGAGATCTTCGAGATGTCCTACGTCGACGTAGCTGCGTCACTTGAGATGAACGAGCCGGCGTGCCGCAAGCTTGTTTCGCGGGCCAAATCGCGAATTGGCGAAAATCAGGTGCGATATCGGCCTGCGGCGGCACGACAGGAAGCGCTTCTTTCTGCTTTCGAGAATGCGATCCGGACCGGAGATCTCGGCTCTCTGGCCGCCACGCTTGCGAGCGACGTCCGCTTGACTGCCGATGGCGGAGGGAAGGTGGCTGCTGTGATGGAGATTCTGGAGGGCGACGCTGTCCTGCGGTTCCTCACGAGCTATCTGGTAGGGTGGTGGTCTGCCTATCAGTGGGAAGTGGCCGAACTGAACGGATCGAAGGGGCTTATCCTGAGAGAGAAGGGCAGCATTATTGCCATTGTCTCTTTTGCTTTCGATAATGCCGATCGCATCACGGATATTTTCATTGTACGCAATCCAGACAAGCTGGCAGGCTTTGATGCAGTTAAGCTGCATTGAAGACAAAGGCGCGCAGTAACGATGTCCGCTTGGCGGTACTATTCTGGTGAACATTCACCCCGGTAAAGACATGTCTTGCACCGGGATTTTTTGTTTTGAACGAAGGTGGTGCTATCTTGCTCGAAAGCAAGCAAAAAATCCAGGAGGCGTCACAAATTCCTCTGTTCAAACGTCATAAGGGTATGGGAAATGTTCCCAATATCGGCGGCGAGTTGCCGCAACGTTTCAGGAGAATATCATGAGCAAGAAAGCATTTTATGTTCGACACCATGCAAAGCCCGGCAAGCGCGAAGAAGTAAAGCTTATTTGGGAGAAATATGCCCGCGCCTATGTGGAAGGCATGAAAGGGCAAATTTATTATGTCTATGGCTTCGACGATACCGATCCCGACGTGATCATTGCCTATCAGTTATCTGACGGCGAGGCTACTTCGGAGGATTTTGTCAAACAGCCCTGGTTTGCGGATTACCAGCGAGAGACCGCCGCGTTGCTGGCTGCCCCCTCGGAACTTCGATCAATCACGCCGCAATGGATCAAGGGAGACACAGTCTGATCGCTGTCTGCCGTCCGGCGGGCTTTGGCTCGTCGGGATGTCTATACTTTCGGACTATACAGTCAGCCTGCTGAGCACCCGGCCCTTATTGAGACGCCCTGGATCAAAGCAGTACACTCCGCCCATATCCGTTGCACATGGCTGGGCTCAGTGCCTTTTGCCGGTTAGCTACGCTCCTGCTCTGCTGCGTCATATTCGCGCCGCGATGCTTCTATGTCCTACCACGTATCGCGTATCCAGTCCGTGAACCCGGCCAGTGGTTGCGCTAGAGCGCGAATTCGGTCCAATGCTCACGCTGGAGCAATGGCTGTCGGGCCCGGGAAAAGCACTTTTTGAGGCGGCGCTGAATGCATCCAAGGCCGGCATCGCGTTGCGTTGACTAGCTGGCCGGAAGATCAATGGCCGGCCAGATTATTCGTGCAGAGAATGGATATCCGTTGTAGTACGAACAACGGCTGAGTTTGCGTATAGCTTGCGTATGGTACCGTCGTTGACACAGACTAAATAAATATCTACGACAATGAGGTACATATATATCTTGGCTTCAATTGTAGAAATTGCGCCAATTCCGTCTTAGAATCTCTATAAGCAGAAAAAGGCATGCTTCCAATGGCTTCGGCATTATGTATACTGCGAAAGCAGTGTCTATGCGTCAGTCATTTTTTATACATTGTATGCGCGTTGTAGTACGCAGACGGTGGTTAAATGAAGCTATCATCTGTTCTTCATTGCGGCTATCTGGATTACACACTTATGGACTATTTTTCGCAATTACTCGCGCTCGCAGGAATCATTCTTCTGGGATGCGCCAGTCCTGGGCCTGACTTTGTCGCGGTAACTTCGCATGCCTTGAATAACCGGCGCTCCGGCGTCTTCGTTGGCTTGGGCATCGCCAGTGCTGTGGTTGTTTGGGCAACGTTGGCCATCCTCGGATTTGGCCTGCTCATCAAGGAGTTGTACTGGTTGTACGAAGCCATCCGCCTGGCAGGGGCCATCTATCTGGTCTATCTCGGCAGCCGTATGCTGATGGGCGTTTTCAAAGGGAAGTACGACCAACAGAACCTCGCGGGGGTGTCTACGGTGGGCGTGGGACAGTCATGGCGCATAGGATTTGTCGTTGGCATTACCAACCCGAAAACGGCTACTTTTTTTGCTACCTTGTTCGTAACCTTGCTGCCGGTCGGTGCGCCGCCCCTGGTCTATATTGCTGTTGTTGCCATGGTGGGCGTAATAACCAGCCTTTGGCTTTGCCTGTTGGCATCAGTATTCTCAATCGGCCGCGTTCGATCCATCTATGCCAGCATCCGCCGTCCCGTTGATGCCTTGATGGGCGCTGTCTTGGTTGGTCTGGGCGTGAGAATGGCAACAGGCCGCTGATGGGTATGCCTTCGAATTCTTAAAACTAGATCAGAGTAAATCAAAGCTTGTCTGACAGCTTCCGAATAGGTGCTCAAATTGAGCACCCGGCCCCTATCGAGGCTCCCTGGATCAAAGCAGTACACTCCGCCCATATCCGTTGCACATGGCTGGGCTCAGTGCCTTTTGCCGGTTAGCTACGCTCCTGCTCTGCTGCGTCATATTCGCGCCGCGATGCTTCAATGTCCTGCCACGTATCGCGTATCCAGTCCGTGAACCCGGCCAGTGGTTTCAGCATCGAGTGCCCCCGTTGGGTGAGCTCGTATTCCACGCGGGGTGGCAACTCGGTGTAGTAGTGCCGTGCTACGAGGCCGTCTCGCTCCAGATTACGCAAAGTGAGTGTCAGCATCCGTTGAGAGATATCAGGAATACCGCGTCTGAGGGCGCCGAATCGCATTGGCGTGTCGGGCGAAAGCGATAGCAGCGAGATCACAAGAATCGTCCATTTGTCGCCAAGCCGGGCGAGTACGCTTCCAGGTGCACAGGGTGTTAGCACCGGCCCGTTTGGGGTCTCAATGACGGGCCGGCCATTGACCTCACGTGGCATGACTTCCTTTTTGGGACTGTTTTGCATTCGTTACCTCTATGTAACTCAGGATCAAAAATGTGCCGTCTTGTGGCAAATTGATTATAGTTTAGAATAGGAACTAACAACAGTTACTATGGATAACTAATATGAAAAGCTCTGCAGAATTTCTTGTTTTTGGGGTTACAGGGCAGCAAGGCGGGGCCGTTGCGCGGGCGCTTCGGGCCAAAGGTTGCACAGTTCGCGGCTTTGTCCGTGATCCGCAAAGCAACAAGGCAAAGGCGCTTGCCCAGGAAGGCATTACGCTGGCCGTTGGCGATCTGTTCGACCGTGCCTCTATTGACCGGGCAATGGTTGGTGTAAAAGGTGTGTTCAGTGTGCAAACCAGTTCGCCGTCAGGATTGGTATCGGATGAACAGGAAGTTCTTCAGGGTGTGGCAGTTGCCGACAGCGCTGTCGCGGCTGGTGTAGAGCACTTTGTCTATTCCTCAGGCGGGGCGGCCGGCAAAGGCCATACCGGGATGGGGCATTTCGACAGTAAATCCCAAATCGAGGATCACATCCGCAGCGTGCCCCTGGCGGCTACGATCACGCGTCCGGCCAGCTTCATGGAAATGATGATGCTGCCCGGCATGGGGTTGAATGAAGGGCGCTTCACGTTCTTCATGTATCCACGTCAGGCGATGCAAATGATTGCGCTGGATGATCTTGGACGTATCAATGCTCAGATTCTCTGTCAGCCCGATCGCTATGCAGGGCAGTCCTTGGAGCTATCTGGACAGGCCATTGCCGGCGACGATTTGGAGAGCGCCTTCTCCCATGCAGCGGGCCGTCCAATCCGCTATCAGCGGTTCCCGGAGGAATTGCTGGCAACCAATGCCTTCCTGAGAGAGCTTACAGTGCTCGTCGATAATGGTGTGGTTTCGGGGGTTGCAGACATCCCCGCGCTAGAGCGCGAATTCGGTCCAATGCTCACGCTGGAGCAATGGCTGTCAGGCCCGGGAAAAGCACTTTTTGAGGCGGCACTGAATGCTTCCAAGGTGGACGCGTTGCGTTGATTGGTCTGGCCATTGGCGGCCAACTGCACCGCCTGGCACAGTCGTTCAGAGCGTTGGCGCCGAAGGTCTGCCATTATCATGGTTTTTATATCGTTTTCGTGCAGCATGGCAAACGTGCGGCCAGATGCGATGGCCTTGGTTTGGGCGGTCTCGGCCCTAGGGTATCGCCGCCGACATTCACCCGATCTGGCGTATGGTCCAGTGCCGCTAGGCGCGTTCCTCGGCAATGCGGCGCACCACCGTATCTCGGAAACGGATATTGTGCGGTATGGCGCAAATAATCAATATTGCAGTGACGACGCAAGCCAGCGCAATCACATATAAGCCCATCGACGCGCTACCCGTCACATCCTTGACCTTGCCGACCATGTAGGGCGCGATAATGCCGCCGATTTGGCCGATGGAATTGATCAGGGCCAGGCTACCGGCTGCAGCGACACCGCTCATTATGCGGACCGGAAATACCCAGAATATGCCGAAAGAGGCAATGATGCCCGTCGCGGCAATACTAAGGCCCAGCACCAACACCACGGTGTTGTCCCAATAGATCGCACACAACACATAGCCGACGGCACCGGCCAACGCACAGCCCGCCAGGTGCCAGCGGCGGTCGCCGGTATGGTCGGAACTTTTACCGATCAGGACCGTTCCGATAATCGCGGCGATGTAGGGCAGCGTCGTAATCAGGCCGATAATCAGCGGGTCCGCCGTACCTGCCGTCTTGATAAGCTGCGGCATCCAGAAAAGCATGCCGTAGATTCCCATGCAAAGGCCGAGATAAATCAGCGAAAATAGATAAATGACTGGTCGTTTCAACGCCTCGCGGAAAGAATGCGTGTTGTCGACTTTGGGATCCTTGCCAATCTCGCGTGCCAGCAGGGTTTTTTCCTTGGGGGACAGCCATTTGGCATCTTCGATGCGATCATTGAAGGCGAACAACACTACGAAGCCCAGAATACACGAAGGGATTCCTTCGATCAGGAACAGCCATTGCCAGCCAGGCATGCCGTTGACGCCATCGAGCAGCTTTAGAATGGCACCGGAAATCGGGCCACCGATGATGCCGCACAACGCAATGGAGCCGAAAAACATATTGTTCATGCGTCCGCGGTAACTGGCGGGAAACCATTGTGTAAAGAAGTAGAGTACGCCTGGAACGAAGCCTGCCTCAAGCACTCCAAGCAGAAAGCGCAGCGCATAGAACGAGGTCTCGCTCTGAACGAACATCATGGCAGCCGAGGCGAGGCCCCAGGTAATCATGATCCGCGCGATCCATCGGCGCGCGCCTACTCGTGCCAGAATAATATTGCTTGGGATTTCGAAAAGGAGGTAACCGATGAAAAATATACTGGCGCCAAGCCCGTAAGCAGCTTCGCTCAGGCCCAACTGCGATTGCATTTGCAATTTTGCAAAGCTGATATTGACGCGATCCAGATATGCCATGATAAAACAGGCAATGATCAGCGGTATGATTCGCCACGCAACTTTGCGCAGCAGATCTGCCTTTTCTTGCTCCTGCGGCTCAAGCGGTGCATCTACCCTCGTATTCGCCATCTTTGTCTCCTGATTTTAATAATTTGTGTCGCCGGTAACGCGTGGCGACCTGCATGAAATGGATTTGCTTTTTTGTATTACCCCCGCCCCACAAATGGCATTTTGGTGGCCATGACTGTCATAAACTGAACATTGGCCTCAAGCGGGAGACTGGCCATATGGACAATGGCATTGGCCGCGTGAACAACATCCATGGTCGGCTCCGGAATGGACTCGCCGCTTGCCTGCAGCGCGCCCGTCTCCATGCGGGACACCATTTCGGTCGCTGCGTTGCCGAAATCCACTTGGCATACCGCGATATCGTATTTCCGGCCATCGAGCGCGCAGGCTTTCGTTAAGCCGCTAACTGCGTGCTTGCTGGCGGTATAGTCGGCTGACTGCAATCTAGGCACATGCGCCGACAACGAGCCGTTATTGATAATGCGGCCGCCTCGCGGCGTTTGCGTACTCATTTGCCGAAATGCTGCCTGCGTGCAAAGAAACGTGCCGGTGACATTCACGTCAAGCATCTGTTTCCAGTGTTCGTATGCCAGTTCTTCGACAGACTTTCCCGCAACGCCGAGCCCGGCATTGTTAAATAGCATGTCGAGCCGACCAAAGGTACGCTGCGCAGAAGCGAATAGCTGGTCGACGGAAGACGGCTGAGTGACGTCCGTCGGTATGGCAATAGTCCGGATGTCGTGAGCCGAGAAAAACGTATCGCAGTCGCGGATTGTCGCTTCGAGAGTCTCCAGATGACGCCCGGCGAGGGCTACGCGCCATCCATCCGCCAATAATGCGCATGCTGTGGCCCTGCCTATGCCGCTTCCTGCTCCGGTGACAATGGCGACCCGATTATGGGGAACGTCACTTGAGTCCGGTTTGTCCCTCATGTTTCCAACTCCTTATTTATTATTTATGGCGCTGCCGCGCATTGCGTCGATGCATATGTCTGCGTCCTTCTACATTGACTCATTCAGCATCGCCATGTAATCTTCCACGGTCGCTTCCCGCGGATTGGTTTTATGGCTGTGGTCGGCAAGTGCGCCGTCAATGATCTTGGGAAAGAGCTCTCGCGTCACGCCAAGTTGGGCTAAAGTCGTGGGCAAGCCAAGTCGCTTGGTCAGATTCAAAACTTCATTGGCCAGCGAGCTTGCGTTTGCAAGCCCTATTGCGGCGGCGATGCGATCCAGTTTTCTTTCCTGCACCATTGTGGTCGCAGGCGCATTGAACTCGATGACCGAGGGCAGAAAAATAGCGTTCAGTGTCCCGTGATGGAGTCGCGGGTTGATGCCACCAAGAGAGTGGCTAAGGCTATGCACACAGCCCAGCCCTTTTTGAAACGCCAGCGCACCTTGCATACTTGCACTCATCATGTTCAGCCGGGCATCCCGATCTGCCGGATTGCTGGTGGCCTGTTCGATATGGCGCCACGCTCTGTTTAATCCGTCTAATGCGATACCGTCAGCAGGAGGATTAAATAGCGGCGACATAAACGTTTCAAGGCAATGCGCGATGGCGTCCATGCCAGTGGCGGCTGTCAGTTGTGCCGGCAGCTTCATTGTCAGCTCCGGGTCACAGATTGCCGTTTTCGGAACGATGAAAGGGGAAATGATGCCTACTTTTCTACCATCGTCCAGAATCAGGATCGCACCTCTGCCCACTTCGCTACCTGTGCCCGCCGTGGTTGGGATCGCGATCACAGGCGCTGCTGCCGACGTGATTTTACTGAGCCCGCCTTCAATAACGGCAAAGGTCTTGAGTGGCCCTTCATGCGTTGCGCATACTGCAACGCCCTTGGCAAGGTCGATTGAGGATCCACCGCCTATCGCAATGATTCCGTCGCATTCATTCTCGATAAAAGTCGCAACAGCCTTGCGCACGGCTTTTTCATTTGGATTGGGCGGGGTTTCATCGAAGACGGGTACGTTGTCCGGATCATTCAGATGAACTATAGCGGCTTCTAGCAGGCCTGCAGCCCGGATGCCCTGATCTGTGACGACCATGGGGCGTTTGATCCCGATGCGATCGCATTCCGCTTGTAATAAACGCACAGCGCCGAAGTCGAACTGAATATGAGTGAGATATTGGATGAGTGCCATCTGAATTAATAAAAAGTTATAATTGAAATCAACATGGGCATGGGTATCTGCCTGATCATGTCCCCGTTTGTTCATTGTTTTATGTATATTTTCCAGTCATTGTATGTGTGATGTTGATATGCGATGTACTGAAAACTGTTCATACAGGTATAACCTGTAGTTAATCCATGACACCCAATTTAACCTCTATTGCGTCCAGGCTGCATGTCAGGCACCTTCGTTTGTTGATCGCCATTTCAGAGCATGGCTCCCTGTTGGGGGCGGCAAATGAGGTGGCTATCAGCCAACCAGGCGCAAGCAAGGCGCTTCAGGAAATTGAAACCACATTTGGGGCTGCGCTTTTCAATAGAACCAACCGTGGCCTGGAGGCCAACGATTTAGGCTTATGCGTGTTGAAGTACGCAAGAATGATCTATACCGATCTTGGTCATTTGCGAAACGAACTGGATGCGATCCAGAAAGGAGATGGTGGCAGGGTTGCTGTCGGATGCATCATGGGTGCAATACCGTTGCTGACCGATGCCGTTGCCGATCTCATGCAGACCCATCCTGGCATGTCGGTGGAAATCGTTGAAGACACCAGCGCGGAACTTCTGAGCCTGATAGATTCTGGTCGGCTTGATATGGCGATATGCCGCACGTCGGTCAGTAAAACACCGGAAATTTATGAGAGCGAGCATCTGCAACCGGAAGAACTGAGCGTCATTGCCAACTGTGATAATCCGTTTGCGCGTAGTGATCGCCTGACGCTTGAAGATCTGGCTCAATGTAAATGGATCGTGTACCGTGCCAATATGCCCATGCGGCTGTTGCTCGAGCGCGAATTTTATAATGCCGGGATTCGTTTCCCTGCCAATTTGCTTGAAACAACCTCTCCATTTGCAACCCTGGCGTTATTGAACAGAAATCCATCTTTTGTCGCCCTGGCTTCGACGGACGTTGCCTCGTTTTTTGTGCGCAATAATCTGGTCAGGGTACTGCCGTTTGAATTCACGTTACGCAGTGAGCCTTATGAACTGGCCTATCGACGGGGCGCGCTGTTGTCTATCGGTGCAAAGTTAATGAAAAACTGTCTGCTGCCTCAATAACCACGCACTTTCATACTCGTGCTACACGCACAGCGCGCGATCCATCATCCGATGATGTGCTTGCTGATAAGCAAGTCTATACTTATGAACGGCAGTCATCCGTTCATCGGCCGGCCCACTTAAATTAATTCAAGTGACATATTTTCAGGAATATTCGCGGCCCTACCAAATTGTGCAAACGCATATGGCTGGCATGCTTCATGCCATTCGGCTTTGCTAGCCGACGCCCACAGGCTCAGGTGCCTGTTCGAAGCACTCAATCAGCAACTCGGTCAGCACCCGAACCTTTCTTGCAGGATGTCTGCCTGGCGGGCGGATGACATATGCTGCCGCCGGTGGGGGTGGATAGCCTGTCATCACCGGCACAAGCGCGCCGCTGGTCACATGTTCATGGGTGACGGCATCGGGGATCCAGGCGATGCCCAGCCCTGCCAATGCGGCGGCGGCTAACGCCGTGGCGTTGTCGGCCTTGAAGCGCCCTTGCGGGCGAACTGTGATGATCTTGTCGCCGTCCATAAGTTGCCAGGCTTCGGTGCCCTGCATAAGGGCCTGGTGGCCGATGAGTTCATCCGGCGTTTCGGGGGAACCGTGCGCTTTGATATAGTCCGGACTCGCAACCATCTTTCCATAGATCGGACCGATGCGTCTTGCGATCAGGTCAGAGTCCTTAAGGTAGCCAATCCGGATTGCACAATCAAAGCCTTCAGCCACCATATCAACGAAGCGATCACTGTAGGAGGCATGGATGTGAAGCTGCGGATGCAGTTGCGCCATGCGCGCAAGAACGGGGGCCAGGTGATTCGGGCCGAAAGAAACCGGCACGGCAACTCGCAAGCGGCCGCAAAGCTCACCGGTGGGCAGGATCGTTTCCCTGGCTACGTCGATCTCGGCACACGCTCTGGCGGCATAGTCTCGGAAGGTGGCGCCGGCTTCCGTAAGCGCCGCGCCGCGGGTGGTTCGTGCAAGAAGCTGCACGCTCAGGTCTGCCTCAAGCCGCAAGAGCCGCCGGCTGACGATTGACTTGGACACACCGAGCCGGCGCGCAGCGGGCGAAACGCCCCCGGCATCAGCAACTTCGATGAATGTGCGCAGGTCTTCGATGTCCAATTTGGCGTTCCTCTTCTCGCGACACAGTGTAGCACAAGGGATGACTACCGAATCCGCATCGCGAATGCAAGAATCCATCCTGGTAGCGTCGCAATCGGCGCAAGCCTTCTCCTGAAACTGCCCTCATACACAAGGATATATTCATGACATTTCGTAATGGCCTTGCCTCTTTGCTTCGTCCCGAAGACTCGGTACTCGTTCTGATCGACCATCAGCCTTACCAGCTTGCGAACCTGAACAGCCACGAACCACAGATGGTGGTCAACAATGCGACAGCGCTGGCAAAGACCGCCAAAGCATTTGGCGTTCCCACCATCCTGACCAGCGTGATCGCTGATCGTGGCGGCCTCATCTTCCCACAAATCACAAATGTATTCCCCGGTCAGGAGGTGATTGACCGCACGTTCATCAACACCTGGGAAGATAAAAAGGTAGTCGACGCCGTCAAGGATACGGGCCGCAAGCAACTGATTATCGCGGGTCTGTGGACCGAAATCTGCGTGGCGATGCCGGCGATCCAGGCCGCAGGCGAAGGCTGGGATGTCACGGCCGTGACTGACGCTTCTGGCGGCACTTCAGTTGAAGCGCATGAGGTCGCGATCCAGCGCATGATCGCCGGCGGCGTGAACATGATGACCTGGCTGGCAGTGGCCTCCGAATGGCAGCGCGATTGGGCCCGCACCGAGCACGCCGCCGAGCTGAGCGAGGTGCTGATTCAGCATGTGGGTGGTAGCGGTATTGCGTTGTTGTGGGAGCAGCAATTGCTCAACACGCCGGTGCCCAAGACTAAAGGCTGAGTTGCAGGGGCGGCGCGTACCATGACCGATGCGCTGTAAACAATGGATGTCGGCCGGGCTGGCAGTGTCAAGCCGGCAGGTTCTGCCAATGATGGCCGGTATTTACTGGAAAATTGTCATTGGCCTATTGGCCGTTCTTGCGGGCACGGTGGGCGGCCGCTTTCATTCTGTTGCCGCAAGAGGCCATACTGCACCAGCGTCGCCGATGCGACTTGGTCAAATCGTGAAAGAATAATGTGCAGTCGTGCGCCTCACATTCTCGTACAAGTTGCAGATCTTCATTCGAAAGCAATTGTACGAGCGCTTGTGCAACAGGTTCAAGCAGACTGGCTGCGTTCATGTTGTGCCGGTGTCTGACGATCTTGAATGTTCTGCTGGCGGCGTCCCACGCAAGTTCCTTCCTGGGGCGGCCCGCTTCCAATACCTGATTAATGACGGCGGCATCGGCCGAGCTGCCTGTTCTGGCGGCCAGGACCACCGCTTTGGCATTGTCCCTGAGCGCGCGTGCGAGCTCAAGCAGGCCGGCTGGCGCGCTGCTGCAGTCATCCGGCAGCAACTGGGCGAGTCTGAGCCATTCGATCACACTGTGGTCGCTATCAAAGCAGTCGCAATGCCGTGGTCCCACCCCATACTCGGTGTTAATGAAGTCGAGCGCAAGATTGTTTGCAATAAATAATGGTGTTCCGCTGATGACAGAGGGCATGATTCGAGTAACCGGTAATTTATATGTTGACAGGATACTATAATCGCTGATAACCTTCAATCTATACTTTTACAGGTTACTAAGGAGCCAGTCATGAAATCCACCAAATCGATTGCAGCATCAGCCAGTGTCGCTGCGGCTTTGCTCACAGGACAAGCGCAGGCCGCAGACGCCCCCCTTTCTGCAAACCAACAGGTCCATTACCGTTACGAGCAGGTTGGCGACGTGAAGGTTTTCTATCGTGAAGCGGGCGATCCCGGTGCGCCGGCCATCTTGCTGTTGCATGGTTTCGCCGCGTCATCGTATATGTGGCGCGACCTGATTGCGGCCCTCGCAGACAGGTATCACGTCATCGCGCCTGATTTGCCCGCCTTTGGATTCACAGAATCTCCTGAACGTGGCAAGTATGAGTATTCGTTTGCCAATATCACGAAAACGATTGAGCAGTTCACCACGCAGCTAAAGCTTGACCGCTATGCCCTCGCGGTTCACGACTACGGCGCCCCCGTAGGCTGGCGTCTGGCGCTGGCTAATCCTGCCCGTGTGACGGCGATTATTTCGCAAAACGGTAATGCCTATGAAGAGGGTCTTGCCAAGGGCTGGGAACCGATCCGGAAGTATTGGCAAGCGCCGACCCAGGAAAACCGGAAGGCCCTGGCCGACTTTCCGACCCCGGAGTCAATCAAGTGGCAATATGTTGAAGGGGTGAGTGATGCGAGTGTCGTGGCACCAGACAGCTATACGCTCGAAGGCGCGTTCATCAGTCGGCCAGGCATGGCAGACATACAGCTGGACTTGCTGTTGAACTATGCATCCAACGTCGAGAAATATCCCGAATTCCAGGCCTATTTTCGCCAATATCAGCCGCCGTTGCTCGCAGTCTGGGGCAAGAACGATCCGTTTTTCCTGCCAGCGGGGGCTCAGGCATGGAAGCGCGACATCCCTGAAGCGGACGTCCGTTTCTACGATACCGGCCACTTCGCCCTGGAAACCCACGGCAAAGAAATTATTCCGGTCGTCCGCGCATTCCTGGACAAAAATGTAAAGTGATTACGAGTGACGGCAGACGCATTGCACACCACGGCAGTGCTGGCATAATCCGCAGCGTGCTGCGGATCATCGCTTGTCACCACAATGTCACCTCAGAGAAACCGTTCAGGCTGCCGTCACTTCCAGACCCCGTTGCACCGCCGGACGAGCAAGGCCACGGTCAAGCCAGGCCTGGACATGAGTAAAACGGTCGAAGCCAACAATCTCGCGCGCCTCGTAAAAGCCGATAAGATTGCGCACCCATCCGAGCAGAGATATGTCGGCGATGCTGTACTCTGCACCCATCACCCAGTCTCGTCCCGAGAGTTGCTTGTCAAGAACACCCAGCAGTCGGGCCGATTCGGTGGCATAGCGTTCAAGCGGGCGTTTGTCCTCATAGGCCTTGCCGGCAAATTTGTGGAAAAAGCCGAGTTGGCCGAACATCGGTCCCACGCCGCCCATTTGCCACATCAACCACTGGATGGTTTCGTAACGGGCGCTCGGATCAGCGGAAATAAACTGTCCTGTCTTGTCGGCAAGATAGAGCAAGATTGCACCCGATTCGAAAAGCGCCAGCGGTTTGCCGCCAGGTCCGTCGGGATCGTAGATGGCGGGAATCTTGCCATTGGGGTTTAGTGCGAGAAAGGCAGGATCGTGGCTTTCGTTCGCCGTAATATCGATCCGGTGCGGCTCGTAGGCAAGGCCTGTTTCTTCAAGCATGATGCCGGCCTTCACGCCATTGGGCGTTGGGGCGGAAAAAAGCTGCAGTCGATCGGGGTGCTGCGCGGGCCAGCGCGTGAAAATGGGATGATTGGGTGTCATTTTTCTGCCTTCGGTTGATTTCATCTGTAACCTTAAATCAAATGATTTTTCGTTTTAGCATTCCACTGCCTGAGCGGCATATGATCTTGCCGGCCTGCCGCGCAAATGCTCGCGGAACCTGGATGCCAAAACGCATTGCTCATGAACCGCGATGCCAGGTTTTGTTTATAGTATCCCGTTCACCAAATTACTTTGATTGGCCTGCTTTGGTATGCGTCGTAGTCTTGCATATAGTCCAGTACCCGTCAAGATAACAGGGTTGACCTGTTCTTACGCACATCCGAGACCGATACCCATGATAGACCAGGTGAAAATCACATCAGTACAGGGTAAAAACTGACACTTACACGACCGGTCCTGGAAGGCAACTGGGAAGCCGTAACGAGTGAACGTACAGGAAGTTGCATTTAACTGAGGTATACAGGCAATCAGGCACGCTTGCTTTTGAGGCTCAGGGGCATTCTTGCGAGTGTTAACGATTTCCAAAACTGCTGTCCAGTCGGTATAGGCTCGATATCTTGCTAACTCCGATATGGTTCGCATCCCTTCTATTTTGACCGAAATCATATGCCGGAGCGCGTTCACCCCGTTGATGGCGGGCCTCTGCTGCTACAATTGTCCCTTCCTTTCCGCCGTTTCCGCCATCTTGCCATCAGGCGAGCTGCCCGTCCGGCTCCTCGACCCGTCATCCTTGATCAACTCCCGGTCAGTCTCGGCTGGGTTTTTTGTTTCCGAAAATGAAGATCTACCCTCAATGATTATTCTCAAAAACGTGACCTTGCGTCGCGGCAGCAAAGTATTGCTCGACAAAACTTCCGTCACGCTCAATCCTGGTGAAAAGGTGGGGCTGGTCGGCCGCAATGGCGCGGGCAAGTCTTCATTATTCGCGGTGCTCAATGGCACGCTACATGAGGATGGCGGCGAGTTTTCCATTCCATCGCAGTGGCGTATGTCGCAAGTGGCGCAGGACATGCCGGAAACCGAGCAGAGCGCAACAGACTTTGTGGTGGAGGGTGACACCATCCTGCTGGCCGCGCAAAACGAAGTTGCTGCATCCGAGGCCAGTGATGATGGCATGCGTATGGCGCACGCCTATATGGCCTTGCACGACGCCGGCGCCCACGATGCTGCTGCCCGTGCGCAGGCGCTTATTCTGGGTTTGGGCTTTAGCGTGGCCGAACTTGACCGGCCGGTAAACAGTTTTTCGGGCGGCTGGCGCATGCGCCTGCAATTGGCGCGGGCGCTCATGTGTCCATCGGACCTGCTGTTGCTTGATGAACCTACCAATCACCTGGATCTGGACGCCCTGGTGTGGCTGGAGGCCTGGCTCAAAAACTATGCCGGCACGATGGTTGTGATCAGCCATGACCGTGAGTTCCTGGATGCGATCACCAACGTGACGCTGCATATCGACAATGGCACGCTGGTGCGCTACGGCGGCAATTACAGCAAGTTTGAAGACATGCGTGCCGAACAAATGTTGCTGCAACAGGCGGCGCACGCCAAGCAACAGGAAAAGGTTGCGCATCTGCAAAAATTCATTGACCGTTTCAAGGCGAAAGCCAGCAAGGCCAAGCAGGCGCAAAGCCGCGTCAAGGCACTCGAGCGCATGGAAAAGATCGCGCCCATGCTGGCCGATGCCGAGTTTCAGTTCGAATTCAAGGAGCCGCTCAGCATGCCCAACCCCATGCTGTCCATGACCGATGCCAGCTTTGGCTATCCGCCGCCCGAAGATGCACCGAACGATGCCAAGCCGACCGTCATCGTGCAGAACATCAACCGCTCTGTCCTGGCGGGGCAGCGCATCGGCATTCTTGGCGCCAACGGACAAGGCAAGTCTACATTCGTAAAAACCATTGCCGGCGCTTTGGAGGCGATCGCGGGCGAGATTATCCCTGGAAAAGGCCTGAATATCGGCTACTTTTCGCAGCAGGAACTGGATGTCTTACGGCCTGCCGACACCCCGCTGGAACACATGATCCGCCTGGTGCGCGACACGCCGGCCAGCATGCGCCCCAGCGCCATGGATTGTCGTGAACAGGGGCTGCGCAATTTCCTGGGCACCTTTAATTTCAGTGGTGATATGGTCAAGCAGTCTGTCGGCAGCATGAGCGGCGGTGAAAAAGCGCGCCTGGTGTTGTGCATGATTGTCTGGCAGCGCCCCAATTTTCTGCTGCTCGATGAACCGACCAACCACCTGGATCTGGCGACACGTGAGGCCCTGAGCGTTGCGCTGAACGAGTTCGAAGGTTCGGCGATGCTGGTCAGCCACGACCGCGCGCTGCTGCGTTCGGTCTGCGACGAGTTCTGGCTGGTGTCGCGCGGCGGCATGACAGACTTTGATGGTGACTTGGATGATTACCAGGTTTATCTATTGGAAGAGGCCAAGCGTCAGCGGGAAGCAGCAAGCTCGCGCAATGCGGGCTGATAGCTCGTCAAAGTGGGCCGTTCGCAGCGGTATAGAGAGCGGACCCACACCCGTAGACAGATGAGCACGATTTCCCGGTAACTGTGCTCCGGCGGCAAATTTCGCACCCGTTCCTCACGGGGCGAAATAACAATCGCAATAGTGGCAAATGTGATTGCCAGCTCAGTGGCAATTTAGGATCAATCCATGAAATCCCGGACCTGAACGCAGACACCTGTCACTGGATATTCAATGTTCAAGACTCGGCATCGCCGTCTCGGGTCGTATCGAACGCGCTCGCTACTTGTCTTGCAGAACAGAATAACGCCAATAAGTCCTGCAGGCATCCGTGTCATTTATTAGTACGCCATATGCATCGACGGATGCCAGAATCAGCGTAACTATTGCCTTCCCATTTTTCAATCAGTCTCAATGTCTTCGACCGCATAGCCTGACGACCAACCTTTAATAAATTTGCAAGTGCGGCTTCATGCCGGGTCTTCTATTCATCGTTCGAGCTTGACAATTCATTTTGCTCGGCTATAGAATAGAACGCATGTTTCGTCAGGCATAACAGTATGAAACTGCATGACAGCGGGAATTTTCAGCCCGACTGATAAATAAAAAAGGAGACACGTATGCATTGCAAGCTTGTTATTGCAGCTATAACTGCAATTTCTACTTTGACAGCAGTACCCTTGGCTCGCGCCGCAGATTATCCGAGCCAGCCAGTACGCTTGGTCGTAGGATTTAGTCCCGGTAGTACCATAGATACCGTTTCGAGAATCATTGCCGAAGGTTTGTCCCGTAAGCTAAAGACAAACTTCGTCGTAGAAAACAAGACCGGTGCAAATGGCATACTTGCAGCGACGGCAGTGGCCCAGGCGAAGCCGGATGGATACACTTTGCTCGTGAGCAACTCCAGTTCCATCACTGTCAATCCATTACTGTACAAAAATCTTGGCTATCAGCCATTAGAAGATTTAGCGCCTATCAGTACGGTTCTGTCCGTGCCATTTGTGCTTGCAATCAATCCTGAGAATCCTCGCACCAAGGATATCAATAGTGTGAAAGATCTCGTGAGCAAGGCCAAGGCCGAGCCGGACAAGGTTACCTATGGTTCTGCTGGAAACGGTAACCTGATGCATCTGGCAGGGGCCCAGCTGGCAACCATGTCTTCCACGCAAATGGTGCATATTCCCTATCGCGGTGCTGCGCCTATGGAAACCGCGCTGCTTAGCCAGGAGATTGATTTTGGGTTCGATACATTAAGCGGTGTTCATCTTATGAAATCGGGAAAACTCAAGCCTCTTGCCGTATCCACCAAGGAGCGTTGGCGCGATTTGCCGGATGTCCCGGCGGTGGCCGAAGCAGGCTTTCCCGACTTTGATATTTCCTTCTGGGTTGGCACATTTGCGCCGGCAGGAACGCCGCCGGAAATCATCGAACGCTTAAATCGCGAGATTGCCGCTGTTGTTCAGGACCCTGAAATCAAAAAGCGCCTTATGCCTCAAGGGAATATCCTGACCCAGTCTTCTGAGGCGTTCATCAGCAAAATCAAGGCGGAGCTCGGAACAAACAGCGACTTGATTAAACGAGCAAATATTAAAGTTGAAAAATAATAGCCCCATACGGGCGAGTGGAGTTGTATATGGTTTGGGATAAAGAGCTGGATGAACTGGCGCTCAGAACAAGGCTGTCAGAGCAAATGGGGGGCGAAGATAAAGTCGCCAGGCATAGAGCCAACGGTAGATTGCCTGTCAGAGAGCGGATTAAAAAACTGGTTGATGCTGGCTCGTTCCAGGAGGTAGGGCACTTGGCCGGTACAGGACGATACGACTCACATGGCCGTCTCATTGGGTTTGTACCGTCAAATTTTTTAACGGGTAGAGCGCGTATAGATTCCCGACCCGTGGTGTTGGCCGCAGATGATTTCACCGTGCGCGGTGGTGCAAACGATGGATCTGTAGGTGACAAGCTTATGGCGTCAGAGACTATGGCGCGAGATCTTCAACTGCCTCTGATTCGCCTGGTAGACGGCACTGGAGGCGGCGGTTCGGTAAAGAATATTGAAGATAAGGGTCATGCATTACTGCCAAAGCTACGTATGTGGCCCGCGATGGCGCAGAACCTGGCAACAGTTCCTGTCGTTTCAATGGCTCTGGGTTCGGTAGCCGGCTTAGGCGCCGCAAGGGTAACAACAAGCCATTATTCGATTATGGTGAAAAATACCTCACAAATGTTCATTGCCGGGCCGCCCGTGGTCGCCAGAATCGGCCAGAAACTGGAAAAAAACGAACTGGGCGGCAGTGCCATTCACACCCGTAATGGCGTCTGTGATGATGAAGTGAACAGCGAAGAAGAGGCGTTTGAAAAAACACGCCGTTTTCTTTCCTATATGCCGCGTTCCGTATTTGAACTGCCACCACGCACCGAAGAAATACCTCCCGCCTCAGAGGACTTCGAGTGGCTCCGTTCGGTTGTTCCTCAAGATAACCGTTCCGTGTACAAAATGCGGCCCATTGTAAATGCTTTGGTAGACGAAGCGTCGTTCATGGAAATCGGAGCACGCTGGGGACGCCCATTAATCACAGGTTTAGCGCGGATTAAAGGGTTGCCTATAGTGATAATCGCCAGCGACCCATATTACTATGGCGGCGCCTGGGACAAACAAGCTTCCGAGAAATTCGTGCGCATGCTTGACCTGGCTGAATTATTTCATTTGCCCGTCGTTAACTTTGTTGATGTGCCCGGTTTTCAGATTGGGTTGGCTGCCGAGAAAGAAGGCGCCATGCGCTACGGAGTACGCGCTTTAACGGCGGTTGCACAATCGACCGTACCTTGGTGTACCTTTATCGTGCGCAAAGCGTTTGGCGTTGCAGCCGGCGGCCATCAGAGCGACGGACGTTTCAATTTCAGGTATGCCTGGCCATCAGCGCAATGGGGTTCGCTGCCTGTCGAGGGCGGATTAGAGGTCGCTTACAAAAGCGAACTGGAAGCCGCCGATAAGCCCGAAGAGAAATTGATTGAAATAGAAGAGCGTGTACGAGCACTGACTTCGCCATTCCGAAGTGCAGAGGCATTTGTTATTGAAAACGTGGTCGATCCGATTAACACCCGCGCATTGCTGGAAGAGTTTGTGGATGTCGTGGCACCAATATTGAAGCCCGGTCCCAGATCGTTTGGCTATCGTCCTTGAGGTAAGCACTGATGAGCGAACAGCATTTGCGCAAGGTACTAGTGGCCAACAGAGCAGCCGTGGCGCAACGAGTCATACGTGCCCTGCGTGAACTGGGCATAAAATCGGTGGCGGTCTATTCAGAGGCAGACCGCGACCTGCCTTACTGGAAAGACGCAGACGAGGCACACTTGATCGGACCGGCTGCTGCACAGGAAAGTTACCTGAATACAAAGGCAATTTTGGATGTCGCCAAACGCAGTGGTGCGGATGCTATTCACCCTGGTTACGGCTTCTTGTCAGAAAACGCCGATTTTGCGGAGCAAGTACAAGCAGAAGGCATGATATTCATCGGGCCAAGTCCGAAATTTATTCGAGAGCTTGGCCACAAGTCTCAGGCCAGAGCGCTGATGAGCCGGCATGGCATGCCCATGGCTCGCAGTTCCGGCGTCTTGCCGTCACTGGAGGCGGCTCTTGTTGCCATTAAGGATATTGGCTATCCCGTATTGCTCAAGCCAGCGGGCGGGGGTGGCGGAATCGGTATGATCCCAATCCGTCGTGAGCAAGACGTTGAAAAATCGTGGCAGCAAGCGAGCACCCTGGCACAGCGATTCTTTTCTCAGGCTGATCTGTTTGTGGAGCAGCTCATTGAAACGCCGCGGCACATCGAGTTCCAATTCCTGGCCGATCGCTACGGAAATGCCCGTTGCATATTTGAAAGAGACTGCTCAACGCAAAGACGCCATCAGAAAGTAATAGAGGAAGCACCGGCGCCAGCACTGGCGCGAAGCACCATCGACGCGATGGCGAGCAGACTGGAGACGATACTTTCCACGCTCCAATATGATGTGATCGGTACGGTTGAAATGCTGTACACACCGCAGTCGGGCTTTGTATTCCTGGAGGTAAATACGCGTCTACAGGTCGAACATGCGGTAACTGAGGCGGTTACAGGGATCGATTTGGTCCATGCACAAATACGGCTTGCAGCGGGGGCCAGGCTAAAAGATGTACTGCCTGAACAACCTGTTCTGAAAGGGCACGCCATTGAAGCTCGCGTGTATGCCGAGGATCCGATACGATTTTTTCCGTCGCCTGGTCTTCTGACAGTCTTTGAGCCGCCCGTGCATACGCAGGTACGGGTCGAAACTGGATACCGCAGCGGAACTCGGGTATCCAGTCACTACGATCCCATGTTGGCCAAGGTCATTGCATGGGGCAATGATCGAGATGCTGCAATAGACAACTTAATTGCCGCGCTGGAGGACTTCAGAATAGAAGGCGTAAAACATAATATCCCATTTATACAAAATGTCCTCTCACATCACGGCTTCAGGCGAGGTCAGGTATCTACGGATATGCTGAGGCAAATTCAACAAACCACAATTACAAGCTAGATAGGGCAGTTGGTAAGGCCTATCAGCAATCACTAATGTCGAGGAAACTAATATGAAATATCTGGAATCGTCAGTAGCAGGTCGAATAATCAGCCTTCAACTGCAAGTCGGGCAAAGCGTAACGGAGGGAGACGAAATAGCAATCATTGAATCGATGAAGATGGAACTTCCTGTCGAAGCGGAGCATTCCGGCACGGTGATCAGAGTGTTGGCAGCTACGGGAGACGAGGTTGACGAAGCACAGGCTTTGGCAGAAATCGAAGAATGACTATGATTACAACTGAAATACGACATTTCGAGGACACCGCTGTTGCCGTCATAAGCATTGACAATCCGCCGGTCAATAGCCTGGGCAGTCAGTTAAGAGTGCAACTAGGTGAAGCACTGACGTCAACGATAGCTGATCCATTGGTCCAGGCAATTGTATTAACCGGCACAGGACGATTTTTTTCTGGTGGTGCTGATATCCGCGAATTCAATACGCCAAAGACGGGAGTGCGGCCTGTACTCAGAGAGATTATTTCAATCATCGAAAATGCAGCCAAGCCTGTTGTAGCAGCCATCAATGGCATCGCTTTGGGCGGCGGCTTGGAGCTGACCCTGGGGTGTCATGGACGCGTTGTTTCGAAAGAGGCAAAATTGGGCCTACCGGAGGTCAAACTGGGGGTGCTGCCCGGCGCGGGCGGGACACAGAGACTGCCGCGGCTGGTCGGTGTGTCCGCGGCTTTGGATATCATTGTGGGCGGGGAGCCATTGACAGCCGATCAGGCGCAGGCCTGTGGCCTGGTCGACCAGGTAGCGACGGGCAATCTACAGGATGATGCGTGCGCCTATGCTGTCTCGATTGTACAGGGAACGCGCGCTCGATCGCGTATTGACCCAGCGCCGCTTGACGAGCCTGTGGATGAAGCGATCTTTGATAACGCCAGGCAAAAGGCACAGCGAAAGTATCGCGGGTGCACGGCGCCCTTGGCATGTATAGAATGCGTCGCAAAGTGCCTTTCCGCGGATCTTTCATCGGGGCTGGCCTATGAGGCAGAGCAGTTCGCCCGGCTCGTCAATGGTGAGCAATCCAAAGCGTTGCGGCATATCTTTTTTGCTGAAAGGAAAGCGGTCAAGCGAGTTGCCATGGGCGAGCCTTCCCTTACCATTCGCAAGGTCGGTGTTGTGGGTGCTGGCACCATGGGTGGCGGCATCGCAATGAGTCTGGCCAATGCCGGCATTCCGGTTATGTTGCTCGAGCAGTCTGATGCTGCCATCAAGAAAGGTTGGGAGACGATCCAGCACAATTTTGCAGGCAATGTCAAACGAGGTCGTTTCACCGAGAGTCAGGTGCAGCAACGGCTACAGTTGATTGGGCGGACAACAAGGTATGAAGATCTGTCAGACTCAGACCTGATTATCGAAGCGGCGTTCGAGGATATGGCGGTGAAAAAGGAAATTTTCACTCGTTTGGATTCGGTATGCCAGTCGGACGCGATTCTGGCATCGAATACCTCCAGACTGGATATTGACGAAATTGCCGCGGTGACTTCTCGTAGAGACAAAATCCTGGGCATGCACTTTTTCAGTCCTGCAAATGTCATGAGATTGCTGGAGGTTGTCAAAGGTGCTCATACTTCCAACCAGGTCATCGATGCCGTATTCGAATTGGCGGGAAAGATAGACAAAACGCCCGTGCTTGTGGGGGTTTGCGACGGCTTCGTCGGCAATCGCATGATCAGCCATTACACGCGTGAAGCCTATTTTCTTTTGGAGGAAGGAGCCAGCCCTGCTCAAATTGACGGTGCATTACGCAGTTTCGGTATGGCGATGGGACCTCTGCAGATGCAGGACATGGCGGGGCTGGACATCAGCTGGGCGGCAAGGAAACGTCAGGCTGGAACCCGTTCCCCTGATCTTCGTTACTCCTGCGTTGCGGACCGGATCTGCGAGATGGGACGATTTGGCCAGAAAACAGGTTCAGGATTCTATCGTTACGAACCGGGTAGTCGCAAGCCCTTGCCTGATCCCGAAATTGATTTGTTGATTGCACGCTGCGCACAGGAAGCGGGCATCATTCGGCGCGATATTTCAGATCAGGAGATTATCGCACGCACCATCTACGCCCTGGTCAATGAAGGCGCGAAAATTGTGCAGGACCAGATAGCGCAGCGGCCTTCTGACATCGATGTGGTCTATGTCGCTGGATATGGCTTCCCGATTTTTCGCGGTGGGCCCATGTTCTATGCGGATACTATCGGCTTGCCGACAGTGCTTGAGACCATTAAAGAGTTTCACGAACGATTCGGCGATTACTGGTCGCCCGCGCCATTGCTGACGCAGCTGGCACAAAACGGTGGAAAATTTTCAGATCTGTAAGTCACATACCGGAAGGTATGGCAGACAACGAGCAGATTCAATAAGGAGCAACTATGGCGTTTGAGAACAAAGGCCCCGAAGCCTACTACTTCGAACGGCTTGAACAGGGAATATTTGAAATACAGCAATGCGCCGGCTGCGGCAAACACCAATTCTATCCGAGAATCCTGTGTGTTCATTGTGGTGGAAGCGAATTAATCTGGAACAAGCCCTCAGGTACAGGGACCGTATATTCATACAGCATCGTGCGGCGCAAGCCTGAAGCAGGTGGTGATTACAACGTTGTCCTGATTGATCTGGAAGAGGGGGTAAGGCTTATGAGTTCGATTGACAACCGTGTTGCAACAGATATTCATATAGGACAGAAAGTGCAGGCCCGGATAGTGCACCGCGATGGTGCCGGTGTCGTTGTGTTTGATGCTGTGGAGGCCACCCATGCTTGATTCCATACGTGGCAAGGTAGCTATTGCAGGGGTAGGCGTAGCCGGTCTGGGCGAGGCACATGGTTATACGGAAATGGAGTTGTTGGCCCAGGCAGCAACCAAAGCGGTCGCCAATGCCGGTCTCACTATGTCCGACATAGATGGAATTGCAACTTGCAGTTCCTCTGCAACCATGTGGGTAATGCCCACTATTGAATACCTGGGGATTCGCCCGAAATTCATCGAAAGCACCATGTTAGGCGGATCCAGCTTCCTGGCACATCTTCTGCCTGCGATGCAGGCCATTGCCTCCGGGCAATGTAACGCAGTACTGGTATGTTATGGAAGCACACAGCGCACAGCAACCTTCGGTCGCAAAGAAGGGGTAAAAGCACGGGCACTGCTGGACCCTCAGCCTTACGAGCAGCCGTACAAACCACTGTCTCCCATTACCTCATACGCGCTTGCTGCTCAGCGACATATGTACCAATACGGAACAACCAGGCGTCAGTTGGCGGAAGTGGCTGTTGCCGCCAGAAAATGGGCTCAGCTCAATCCAGAAGCGTTTATGCGCGACCCAATGAGCATTGACGAGGTCCTGGCGGCACGCATGATCTCTGACCCATTGTCCGTCAGGGATTGTTGTCTGGTCACTGATGGCGCCGGGGCCTACGTGCTAATGGCGGCAGACCGGGCTCGCGATCTTCCTGTTAAACCCGTGTATGTGCTCGGTAGCGCTACCGCGGTATGGAATCGACAGGTTTCTTCCATGCATGATCTTGCGGTGACGGCTGCTTCGGAATCAGGGCCTCGCGCAATGCAAATGGCGGGTGTTGATCACAAAGACATAGATTTGATCCAGCTTTATGACGCCTTTACGATCAATGTGCTTCTGTTTCTGGAAGACCTGGGCTTTTGTGCCAAAGGAGAAGGGGGCAATTTTATTGAGAATGGCGGCATAGCGCCGGGCGGTCATACTCCGGTTAATACCAATGGTGGTGGGCTTTCTTGTGTTCATCCCGGTATGTATGGCATCTTTACGCTTATCGAAGCGGTGCGTCAGCTTCGCGGCGAAGGCGGGGAGCGTCAGATTCCATCGGCCAGCATTGCACTTGTTCACGGCAATGGAGGAACATTGTCAAGTCAATCGACGGCTATCCTGGGGAGCGTGCGGCCTTGACCACCATACAGGTCGATACGACACCCCATCAATCAGGGACAAAAATGCTTAACAAAACCTTCGCCGACCTGGAAACAGCAGTGGCAGATGTGCACGATGGCGCGACCATACTTATTGGCGGCTTTGGCGCTTCGGGTGTTCCGACGGAGCTTATTTGCGCGCTCCTGGATCAAGGTGCACGGGACCTGACTATCGTGAACAATAATGCGGGCAATGGTCCAATAGGTCTAAGTCAGTTAATCGAGGCTGAACGAGTGAGTAAAATGATATGTTCATTCGCACGTTCATCCAACAAACTGCAGCCTAATGCCAGCGCATTCGCGGATGCCTATCGTGCAAAGCGTATCGCGCTTGAATGTGTCCCTCAAGGCACGATGGCCGAGCGAATGCGCGCAGCAGGATCCGGATTGGGGCCTTTTTATACACCGACGTCGTATGGCACCGCCCTGGCAGAGGGCAAGGAAGTCCGGGTGGAAGATGGTGTAGGTTATGTGCTGGAACACCCGCTGAAAGGCGATTTTGCGTTCATTAAGGCCCAATATGGCGATCGTTGGGGGAACTTGACCTATCGCTATGCCGGTCGCAATTTTGGCCCCATCATGGCCATGGCGGCAACAACTACTATTGCACAGGTAGACAGTATTCTTCCCTTGGGAGAACTTCCGCCAGAACAAATAGTAACGCCGGGAATATTCGTTAAGCGGATTATCGAAGTCAAGAGAGATCATCATGTATAAGAAATTATCGCGCGCTGACATCGCCAGATTGGTTGCCGCTGATATACCCGACGGCTGTTACGTTAACCTGGGCATCGGTATTCCTACCCTGATAGCCCAATATCTGCCAGATGACAGAGAGGTCATTCTGCACACGGAAAACGGCATCGTAGGGATGGGGCCGGGAGATAGTGATGCGCCGCTGGATTTGGATTTGATCAACGCCAGCAAGGAGCCCGTTACGATTATTCCGGGCTCGTCGATCACAGACCACGCAACCTCCTTCGCGATGATGCGTGGAGGCCATATCGACTTGACGGTATTAGGCGCCTTTCAGGTTTCTGCCCTTGGAGACCTTGCCAACTGGGACACAGGACGCGCCGATGCTATTCCTGCAGTTGGCGGAGCCATGGATTTAGTAGTGGGTGCAAAGAAAGTGTATGTAACCATGGAGCATGTAACGCGAGAAGGCGAACCGAAGATAGTGCACGACTGCAATTACCCGTTAACAGGTAAGTCGGTTGTAGACAGGATATATACAGATTTGGCCATTATAGATATCACCAACGATGGATTGCTGGTGTCTGCAATGGTTCAAGGGTTAACTTTTGAGAACTTGCAGTCTTTAACAGCGGCGCCGCTGCAATTGGCCAAAGATGTTGTTACGCTGTAAGCGCTATGGATCGCATTGCGAACTGTTGAATCAAAGCGCACGGGGACACTATCATGCCCCGCACGCTGGCCGTTATTCAAGATTTAGAAGACAATTCGTAGAGAAACGATCGGTATAGAGCCAGACGTCGATTTGTGTCATCCTTGCATGGCACAATTTCGCTGACATAAACGTCAGGAATTGTCCTCATGGTCCCGGTTCGGGCTATATATCGACATACGTCAAATGAAGCAGCCAACCAGTAGCCAAAGTCACAAAAATTTCATTTGCTATTGTCACTATTTCAACTGGCATGGCGCATTGTTTGCTGGTCAATAAAACAAGCAGGCTTCAATCGACGCGGGCGCCAGAGATCTTCACGGCCTGGGCCCATTGGTCGGCTTCCGACACTACATAGTCTCCGAATTGCTCGGCGCTTAAGTCCATCATCTGGCCTCCCATGTCTTCTATGCGCTTCGCGAAGGTGGCATCGGAGGCAACCTTGGCAGATGCGGCATGCAGTTTCTTCTGGATATCGGCATCCATGCCGGCTGGACCGAATATACCGAACCAGGTTGCAGCATTGAAATCCTTTAACCCGGCTTCAGCCATCGTGGGCACATCCTTGATGGCGTCAATCCGTGTCGGGTTGGCAATGGCGATTGCATGTAGTTTACCGGACTGAATTTGCGGCAGTGCGGCAGATAAGGTGATGAAAGCCGATTGTACTTGCCCTGCGAGCATATCGGTAATAAGGGGAGCATCGCCGCGATAAGGCACGTGTACGAAGTTGGCCCCGGTCTTGTTCTGAAACATCGCTTGCGCCAGATGCTGCGGCGAACCATTGCCAGGCGAACCTACCGTAATCCCGTTCTTGCTATTTTTTGCGTTACTGATGTACTCGTCCAGAGACTGTACTTTGTAATTGGGGCTCGTTACAAGCACGATAGGAATCCTGGCAATTAAATGGATAGGCGCGAAATCCTTTATAGGATCATAGCTCAGCTTGCTATATAAGCTTGCGCTAATGGTGTGAGCTGCAGTAGTTGTATAAAGGGTGTAGCCATCCGCAGGAGCGCGGGCAACACTGCTGGCCGCCAGGGTTGTTCCTGCGCCAGGTCGGTTCACCGCAACCACCGGTTGTCCAAGATCTTCGGGCAATTTACTTATGACCATGCGAGCAATAACATCTGTCGCTCCACCTGCGGCATAGGGAATAACCATTTCAATTGGTTTATTGGGATAGTCGCTCGCATATGAAGCAGGGGATATGGCCAAAATCGATAGGCTGGTGGCAATTAGTAAGGTTTTAAAGTTCATCCTGTCTCTCCTATGTTTATGTCAACACGAACCTGGTTAATTACGGTTGCGTTTTAAATGTGCAAACATCATAATGATAAAATAGAACTAGTGTTCTGTTTTATCATTATGAAGAGTAGATAAACTATTTGCAAGTAATGAATAAAGGATGAAGTTGATCGCTGATCCTTGACAAGCACGTATCTCTGATACGATAATAAAATAGAATGATCGTTCTGTTAAACGGAACGTTTTTAAAACAATGGAGTGAGTTGATGGCACAGCAGACGGATTTAACCCTCAAAGCCTTTCTGATAAATGGTCAATGGGTTTCCCATGAACAGGATTCTTTTGAATCTATCAATCCTGCTACAGGCCAGGTGAACTACCGGTTGTCAACGGCAAATAAAGCGGACGTTGACCTGGCTGTGCATACTGCCAAAGTTGCCGTCCAGCAGCCTTCCTGGCGCGATATGCTGCCGCACGTAAGAGCGCAAATTCTTAATCGACTGGCCGCTCTGATCACTGAACGAGCTGAGGATTTTGCGCGTTTGCAGATGCTGGAGAACGGCAAAGTCTGGACCGAATGCAAGAACCAGGCCACAAGTGCAGCGGCCACGTTTCGTTATTATGCCGGGGTATGCGAAACGCTCGGCGCCGAAGTGACGCCCTCGCGTGGCAACTATCTCTCCATGGTCACTTACGAACCTTATGGTGTCGTGGCTGCAATTACGCCCTGGAATTCGCCGCTGACGATGGAGGCGCAAAAAGTGGCGCCTGCTCTGGCAGCAGGTAACGCAGTTATTCTGAAACCATCCGAAGTGACACCTTCTGCCGCTTTACTGCTGGGTGAGCTGGGTCTGGCTGCCGGCCTGCCGCCTGGCATTCTGAACGTACTGACCGGGCATGGGGCAATCACGGGCAAGGCGCTGGTCGAACATCCCGGTGTACGTATGGTGTCGTTTACCGGGGGTACCGCCAGCGGGCGTGCCATCGGCATGGTCGCTGCTGATCGGATTATCCCTGTTGCCCTGGAATTAGGTGGTAAGTCGCCGCATATCGTATTTGATGACGCGAATCTGGAGGCTGCGGTCGAGGGTGTTGTCGGCGGTATTTTTGAAGGTAGCGGGCAATCCTGCGTAGCAGGCTCGCGCCTGTTCGTTCAGCGTGGGGTATATGACAAGCTGCTGGAAATACTCATTGAACGGACTAAACGCATCAAGGTTGGTTTTCCAGAAGACGAAAGCGTTGAAATGGGTCCGTTGGCCACCTTTGCTCACCGGGAGCGCATCGAACAAATGGTAGATAGTGCGCGACAAGAACGAGGTCATATAGTTCTGGGTGGCAAGCGCCCCGAGCAGCCTGAGCTAACGCAAGGGGCTTTCTATCTGCCTACGATCATTACCGGACTGAACAATCAGAACACATGTGTGCGTGAAGAAATCTTCGGGCCTGTGCTGTGTGTTCTGCCGTTTGAAGATGAAGAGGACTTGATCAGGCAAGCGAATGACAGCATGTATGGCCTGGCATCCGGTATATGGACGTCCAACTACCAACGTGCCTGGCAGGTGGCTCGTGCATTGGAAACCGGGCTGGTGTGGATCAATACTTACAAGCAGCTCTCGATTTCAACGCTTTTCGGCGGATTCAAAAATAGCGGTATCGGCCGCGAAAAAGGTATAAACGGCGTACGTATCTATCAGCAGAGCAAGGGAATCTATTGGAGCATGGATCCGCGCAATTTGCCCTGAACGCCATCCAAAAACATTGACAATTGCAATAAAGAAGGAACACCATGTCTACATTCAAAACCATTGGCTTCATTGGAGTCGGCGTGATGGGAGAGCCGATTTGCCGCCATCTGGCGCAAAAGTCGGGCCGTCCCGTGCTGGCGAACGACCGTGATGAAGCACCATTGGAACGGCTTGCCCAATTTGGCGTGCGCAAAGCATCGGTAGCAGATATTGCTGCTTCTGCGGATATTATTTTCATGTCATTGCCGTCAGGTGAGATCGTTCGCGACGTGGTCGAAGGCCAGGCCGGTAGCGGATTGCTCAGTTTGTGCCGCCCTGACCAAGCGGTGGTTGATCTGAGCACTTCGCCAGTACCGCTGACACGTGAGTTGGCAGACAAGTTTGCAAAACGAAAAATCCACTTTGCCGATGCGCCTGTGATGCGCACGCGAGCTGCCGCCGAGGCAGGATCGCTGGCAGTGCCCGTCGGCGCCGACAGTGCACTGTTTGAGCGTATCCGGCCGTTACTCGACATGTTTGCAACCGATATTACCTATGGTGGTGACGTTGGGGCGGGACAGGTCATCAAGATCCTGAACAACATGGTGCTGTATGAAACGGTGCAGGCACTTGCCGAAGCCCGGGCTATCGGTGCTCGCGCCGGTGTAGATCCCGAGACGCTATTTAAGGCCATGTCTACAGGCTCTGCCGATAGTTTCGCTTTACGCAATCACGGCATGAAGTCCATCGTGCCACAAGTATTCCCTGAACGCGCCTTCCCGGTGACATACGCGCGCAAGGATCTGCAATATGCGGTTGCCCTGGCAGACTCAGTGAACGTCGACGCAAGTGGCGCCAGGAATGTGATTGCCAGTTTCGATGCTGCGATCGCGCAGGGCCATGGCGACAAATATGCGCCAGCCATCAGCCTTGTGCTGGAAAAGAACTGATTATTTCCAATGAAATGAGACAGATAGCGTCGCCGATCGCGGCATGGCGTCGGGTCGTTCTGTTATGGCATAATACTGTACTCATCATTGGGGTATACGGTTAGACAGATTATGGATGCCAATCAATCATCAGAAAACGGAGTTGCTGCCGTCGATCGCGCCATCGCTATCTTGCAGGCGATGTCTACTCAAGCAACGCCTATGGCTCTGGCAGACCTTGCGCGCAGTACCGGTTTATACAAAAGCACGTTATTGCGCCTGATCGCATCACTTGAAAAAGCCTCGCTTATTGCCAGGCGTGCCGATGGCAGTTATGTGCTTGGCCCTTATGCTTATCAATTGGGCCGGGCATACGAGGCTACCCATCATTTGGTCGAAGTTCTCCGGCCTATTTTGGCCGAGCTGGTCGCGCAAGACACAGAGAGTGCGTCTTTCCATGTGTATGACAGCAGCAGTGCCCGGCTTTGTCTTTTGCGAATCGACTCTCATCATTCGACGCTGGATCGTATTGATGCGGGCGACTTGCTCCCGCTGGACCGTGGCGCGGCCGGCAAGCTGATTACGCGGTTTCGCAGTACCGGCCTGGCACCAAAGCTGTCCAATGTCACTGCAGTATCTTTGGGCGAACGCGATTCAAATTGTGCTGCAGTCGCTGTCGCTGTGTTTGGCCCGGGCAATCAGATTGTCGGCGCCATATCACTGTCGGGCCCGAAAGAGCGTTTCACGAACAAGGCAATTAGCAAAATGACCAAACAGGCTCTTATTGCTGCCTCGGAAGCTACGCAGTTGCTGGGCGGACATTGGCCTGGGTCCTGAGCCCTGAGCACAATGCGTTCGCTTTTTTGCTGGGGACGTCAGCCACGCAGTTTATGCCAATGCAATCGCTGCGATTTCCACCTTTATTCGTGAGTCTGCCAGTCGCGCTTCCGAGCAAACCCGGGCTGGCGGACAGGCCGGATCTATCCACTTGTCGTAAACGAGATTGAACGCATCAAAATCGAAAATCGCGGTCAGATAAACGTCTACTTTAAACTTCGAATCCTGCAATTTCACAATTGATGTAAAAAGCCATTAAAATCATGCTTGCCATCTTCGCTTAATGTGAAACGTCTCGGTAAGTGTTGGCTGTCACAACATAAGCGATCAGTTGCGTATCTGGCAATAATGATATTGCGTCGTTATTGATGTCCTGTTTCAGATCCCTGCCACTACACGTTTACTTCAATAAAGGTTGTTTTGATGAAAGCCCGCGTCACTATTCGTGAAGTTGCCAAGGAAGCCGACGTTTCGCTGGGTACCGCCTCCAGAGCTATCAATCGAAGCGGGCGGGTCAGCGAAAAGGCAATTATTGCGGTAGAGAAAGCGGCACGCAAACTTGGCTATGAACCCGATGCTGTTGCTCGCAGCATGCGTACTCGTTCTACCCGTGTAGTAGGTATTTTGGTTTCTGACTTGGCCAATCCACTATATGCAGCCATGATTACTGCAGCCGAGACAGCCTTTCAGGCAGCGGGCTATTCTCTTTTGGTGGCAAGCACGCATAACGAAACAAAAAGGGAAAAAGCACTCATTGATTTGTTTCGGGCGCGTCGCGTAGACGGCCTGATACTGGGACCGTGCCAGACCGAATCCATGGATGTCATTAACAGGCTCATGTCCGACATGCCCGTAGTGGCGCTTGACCGGGATTTTGGCGACTCGGCCACGGGTGTCCATGTCGATCACTATAACGGCGCACTCGAGGCGACTCGTTACCTGTTGGATTTGGGACATAGAAATATTGCCTTGATGACGCCGGGCAGCGATCTGAGGCCAGGTCGCGAACGTATTGCCGGTTTCTCTGACGCCTTTAATGAACGAGGGCTTGAGCCGGCATCACAACTGATCCGGTCAGCAAAATCATCCATGGAGTTCGCATTCAGTGACGCGCTATCACTACTCTCGGGTAAAGACCGGCCGACCGCATTTCTTTGTCTAGGGACGCGCATTCTCGCCGGAGTACTTCAGGCATTGCGTCATTGCGGACACCAGGTCCCTCATGAGACAAGTGTGATCAGCATTGGTGATACCGATTTATCACAATTGTTTACTCCATCCATTACGGCACTGAACTGGGATCTGAATATTGTCGGTACTGTAGCAGCGCAGTTATTGCTCAAGCAACTTGACCGGGAAACCAAAAGCGAGCCTGAACGGATCGTTATCACTACACGCCTTATGCCACGAGAATCCTGCGGTCCTGTTCAGATGCCAATTCGGGGATGATGAGTGGTGTCTGCATGGCCCGAATGTAGGTTTCAGGATTTCTGACTCGTGCACAAAGGTGATGTTTGCGCAAATGGGCCTTGCGGATTCAGATGATTATTGAACAGATGAGTATCTTAAACACAATACGCT